>NZ_JBHVJT010000048.1:0-72445 GCF_042798815.1 Kitasatospora sp. NPDC057738
GGTTACATTCCGAACCCGGAAGCTAAGCCTTACAGCGCCGATGGTACTGCAGGGGGGACCCTGTGGGAGAGTAGGACGCCGCCGAACAATTATTCAGAAAAGCCCCTGATCCACTCGGATCAGGGGCTTTTCGCATTTCCGGTGACGTATCGTCTGGGCATGGACGATCAGACAGCGGTCATTGCGGACGATGTGCTCCGGCCCGAGCAGCGCGACGGTTCCCTGCGTGTTCTGGCGGCGGCCCAGGCGGTGGACGGCCGGGCCGCCGTGTCCGAGCAGGGCCGGCTTCGGTTGCGGAACGCGGAGATCCCGCGGCCGGGTGTGATCCACCTCGTCGAGACCGGGACCGACACCGACACCGACACCGACACCAAGACCGAATCCGGGACCGGGAGCGGCGCCGTCCTCGGCTACGGCCAGCTCGAGGTGCCGGAGAACCCGGCGGCCAACCCCACCGCCGAGCTGGTGGTCGACCCGGCCGCCCGCGGTCGCGGCCTGGCCCGCCCGCTGGTGGACGCGGTCCTGGAGCAGGCCCACCGGGCGGGGCGCGACGCGGTGGACTTCTGGGTGCACGGCGGCCACCCGGCCGCCCGCCACCTGGCCGGGGCGTACGGCGCCGAGCTGGTCCGAGAGCTGCGGCAGATGCGCCGCACCGGCCGGCAGACCGAGGAGGTGGCCGTTCCCGAGGGCATCGAGCTCCGGACCTTCCGCCCGGGGGAGGACGACGCCGAGTGGCTGCGGCTGAACGCCCTGGCCTTCGCCCACCACCCCGAGCAGGGCGCCTGGACCGGGCAGGACCTGGCCGAGCGGATCGCCGAGCCGTGGTTCGACCCGGCCGGCTTCTTCCTCGCGACCCGCGACGGCAGGGTGGTCGGCTTCCACTGGACCAAGGTGCACCCGGCCACCGCCACCGAGCCCGAGCTCGGCGAGGTGTACGTGGTCGGGGTGGACCCGGCCGAGCAGGGCAGCGGTCTCGGCCGTGCGCTGACCGCGGCAGGCCTGCGCCACCTGACCGGCACCGGCACCGGGGAGCGCGGGCTGGACACCGTGCTTCTCTACGTCGACGCCGACAATCCGGCCGCCGTGCGGGTATATGAACGATTGGGATTCGCCGTTCACGAGGTGGACCTCATGTACCGAGCCCAGTACCGGACGAACCGGTCGGCCTAGTCGGGCCCCCGGGGCGTCCGCGCACCGGACTCCCCGGTCCTCCGGCGGCGTCGAACGCGGCCGGGACGGCCCCGCGAGCGGTCGCGGGCGAGGGACGGGACGGCGACGCCCCTTGCTCCGACCGACTCAGCTTTCCTCCTGGCCATGCGGTGTTTACCGTGGATTCAATTGCTGCCGCGAAGATCACAGGATGAAGTCCGTAGTGTCTCGCTCGTGCAGAGTCGACCGCCACGCACCGGCCGGTCCTGTACGGACCGCACCGGGAGGGTGGGTGCTGTCCCCGGGTCCGGCCCGGGGCGAGGGCGACGGCCCGCAGAGCCATTCGCGTCCGGACGCCGTCCTGCTGCTGGAGGAGCTGGAGCCCATGAGCATCCCCCGCCCCGTCTCTGCCCCGCTGTCACCTACGGCCCGGATGTCCGGCGCGCTGGGTATTCCGCCGGAGCTGCCGGCCACGGACGAGGAGGAGTTCGAAGCACTGCCGCAGGGCCGCTTCCTGGACCGCGAGCGCAGTTGGCTGGCGTTCAACGAACGGGTCCTGGAACTGGCCGAGGACCCGGGCATCCCGTTGCTGGAGCGGGCGAAGTTCCTGGCGATCTTCGCGAGCAACCTGGACGAGTTCTTCATGGTCCGGGTGGCCGGGCTCAAGCGCCGGATCGCCACCGGAGTCGCCCAGCGCAGCGCGTCCGGCCTCCAGCCGCGCGAGGTGCTGGACCTGATCTGGACCCGCTCGCGCGAGCTGATGGCGCGCCACGCCGCCGCCTTCCAGCAGGAGGTGCTGCCGGACCTCGCCGGCGAGGGCATCGAGGTGGTCCGCTGGTCGGAGCTGGCGGAGAAGGAGCAGGCCCGGCTGCACACGCTGTTCCGGCAGAAGATCTTTCCCGTCCTGACCCCGCTGGCCGTCGACCCGGCGCACCCCTTCCCGTACATATCGGGACTCTCGCTCAACCTGGCCGTCGTGGTGCGCAACCCGGTGTCCGGCCACAAGCACTTCGCGCGCGTCAAGGTGCCGCAGTCGCTGGCCCGCTTCCTGGAGGCCTCGCCCCAGCGGTACGTCCCGCTGGAGGACGTCATGGGCGCCCACCTGGAGGAACTCTTCCCGGGGATGGAGGTGCTGGCCCACCACGCCTTCCGCGTCACCCGCAACGAGGACCTGGAGGTGGAGGAGGACGACACCGAGAACATCCTCAAGGCCCTGGAGAAGGAGCTGATGCGGCGGCGCTTCGGCCCGCCGGTCCGGCTGGAGGTCGAGGAGTCGATCGACCCGTACATCCTGGACCTGCTGGTGCGGGAGCTGAACATCACCGAGGCCGAGGTCTTCCCGCTGCCCGGGCCGCTGGACCTGACCGGGCTGTTCGGGATCGCCGAGCTGGACCGCCCGGAGCTCAAGTACCCGAAGTTCGTGGCCGGCACGGCCCGGGGGCTGACCGACGTCGAGTCGGCCTCCCAGCCGGACATCTTCGCCGCGATGCGCGAGCGCGACGTCCTGCTGCACCACCCCTACGACAGCTTCTCCACCTCGGTTCAGGCCTTCCTGGAGCAGGCCGCCGGGGACCCGGACGTGCTGGCGATCAAGCAGACCCTGTACCGCACCTCCGGCGACTCGCCGATCGTCGACGCGCTGATCGACGCGGCCGAGTCCGGCAAGCAGGTGCTGGTGCTGGTGGAGATCAAGGCGCGCTTCGACGAGCAGGCCAACATCAAGTGGGCCCGCAAGCTGGAGGAGGCCGGCTGTCACGTGGTGTACGGCCTGGTCGGGCTGAAGACGCACTGCAAGCTCTCGCTGGTGGTCCGGCAGGAGGGCGACACCCTGCGCCGCTACTCGCACGTCGGCACCGGCAACTACCACCCGAAGACGGCCCGGCTGTACGAGGACCTCGGCCTGCTCACCTCCGACCCGCAGGTCGGCGCGGACCTCTCGGACCTGTTCAACCGGCTCTCCGGCTACTCGCGCCGCGAGTCCTACCGCCGCCTGCTGACCGCCCCGCGCGGCCTGCGCGACGGGCTGGTCTCACGGATCCACAACGAGATCGCCCACCACCGGGCGGGCCGCCCGGCCTACGTGAAGCTCAAGGTCAACTCGATCGTCGACGAGGCCGTGATCGACGCGCTGTACCGGGCCTCCCAGGCCGGTGTGCCGGTGGACGTCTGGGTGCGCGGGATCTGCGCGATCCGCCCGGGCGTGCCGGGGCTGAGCGAGAACATCCGGGTCCGCAGCATCCTGGGCCGCTTCCTGGAGCACTCCCGGATCTTCGTGTTCGGCAACAACGGCGATCCGGAGGTCTGGATCGGCAGCGCCGACATGATGCACCGCAACCTGGACCGCCGGATCGAGGCGCTGATGCGGATCACCGATCCGGCGCACCGCGCCGAGCTGTCCGGGCTGATCGACCTCGGGGTGTCGGACGAGACCGAGTCCTGGCACCTGGGGCCGGACGGCGCGTGGACCCGCCACTCGCAGGACGTCGAGGACCGTCCGCTGCGACACGTCCAGGACCTGCTGATCGACTCGCGCCAGCGCCGCCGGGCCGCGACCTCGCGCTGACGCGTCCACTGATGCGAAGCCGCCGGGACGGCAAGGGGACCTGTCCCGGCGGTCGGCCACCAGCTCCGGGGGAGCACCTCGGAGGAACGGGGATCTACCACGCCATGACCGAAGCGCCGATGACGGCCCAGGCGGCCTCCACAGCGACCGCCGGGGACATCCTTTCCCACCACCTCACCGCCCAGGCCGGCGCCTTCCTGCGCGCGCTGCCGCTGGCGGTGGGCGAGGTCGGCGCCAGACCCGGGACGGCCTCGGTCGTCCCGTCGGCCGGCACCTCGGACCTGCTGCGGGCCGTCCGGCGGGTCGGCGGGCTGCTGCACACCTTCGGCTCGGTCTTCGAGCAGACCTGGGCGCAGGAGTCGCGCACCGAGCTGCGCTGGCTGCTCAACCTGCTGGCGCTGGAGCCCGGCTACGTCCGCCGCTCGGCCCGGCTGCTGGGCGCGCTGGACTCGCTGAGCGGCACCGACCCGGACGGGACGGGCATGCTGGCCGGCCACGTGGGCGCCCCCAAGGCGCGGGCGCTGCTGGACCGGCAGCTGACCCTGGCCCGGACCAGGGCGCACTCCACGGTGCTCCAGGAGCTCCGCTCCGCCCGGCTGCACGCGCTGGCGGACCGGATGACCCTGCTGGTCGGCGACGCCCCGCTGCTGGAGTCGGCGGGCGGCCGGGCCCCCGCGGTGCTGCTGCCGCAGGCCGCCGCCGCCTTCGCCGCGCTGACCGCGGGCGCCCAGCAGCTGCCGCTGCGGCGGGCCGCGACGCCGTACGGCGGGGACGGGCTGCGCCGGCTGGGCACGGTTCCGGCGTCCCGCGGGGCGACCGACGCGGACACCGCGCTGGCGGCCGACGACGCGCCCTGGGCCCGGATGCGGATCCTGGTGAAGCGGGCCCGGTACGCACTGGAGGTGTGCGGCCGCGCCTCCTCCGAGCTGGACGGGCTGGACCTGGTGCTGGCCCGGCAGCAGGAGGCGGCGGACGCCGCCGTCACCGCCGCCACCGCGGCGCGCACTCCGCGGATCACCCCGGCGACCGCGTACGTGCTGGGGGTGGTGCACGCCGACCAGCGGCTGGAGGTGGAGTCCGCGCGGTACGCCGTCGGCCTCCGCTGGCCCGACCTGCCGCCCGGCCCGGACGGCTGGCTGGAGCTCGTCCCGACCGACGCCTGGGGGCACTCCGCCGCGGCCGGGACGGTCTGAGATGGGCGAGCGCCCGCCCGCCGGCCGGGCGGCGACGGGGGCCGTGACCGGGGCGGGGCACGCCCCGGTGGTGCTGGCGGCGGGCGCGGTGCTGTGGCTGCCGGGCCGGCCGAAGAAGAGCGGCCGGCTGGGGCGGCCGCGGATCGCGGTGATCCACCGGCCCAAGTACGACGACTGGAGCCTGCCGAAGGGCAAGCTCGAAGCCGGTGAGGGCGTGGTCGACGCGGCGCTGCGCGAGGTCCGGGAGGAGACCGGGTTCCGCTGCCTGCTGGGCCCGGAGCTGCCCACCCGGCACTACCGGGTGCAGGGCCGTCCCAAGGAGGTCCGCTACTGGGCGGCGGTGCCCTCCAGCGGCTCCTTCCGGCCCAACCGGGAGGTGGACCGGCTGGAGTGGCTGCCGGCCGGGAAGGCGCGGGCCCGGCTCACCCACGACCACGACCGGTCGCTGATCGACGCGCTGCTGGCGCTCCTGGGGGCGAAGCCGGTGCGGGCGGCCGGAGCGGCACCGGTGAAGGAACGGTGGAAGTGATCTTCCCGCGCCCTTGCCGTGACGCAACCGTTACTACCTGACGTAGTTTCCTGTCATCCGTTCGAGGTTCACTCCCCGTTCACTTGCGACCGGCTGTCGTGTCACTTACCCGGCCTAACTTCGGGACCACCGGAGGGCCGAACGGGCCCCGGACCACAGCAAAACCCGTGCTGGGCCGCCGTAGCCGTACGGCCCGCGCAAGGGCAATGCCACAGAAAGGGACACCCCTGTGAAGCTCCAGCGGAACGGCCGCTCCAAGGCCCTCGCGATCGGTGCCATGGCGCTCGTCAGCTCGCTGTCGCTCGCCGCCTGCGGGTCGGACAACAACAACAACACGACCGCGTCCGGTGGCTCCGGCGGTTCCGCCGCGCCCGCCGCCGCGATCAACTGTGGCAAGGCCGGTTCGCTGATCGCCGCCGGTTCGACCGCGCAGGGCGCGGCGATGGACGTCTGGAAGACCAGCTTCGCCGCCGCCTGCTCCGGCAGCACCATCAACTACCAGGGTGGCGGCTCCGGTGCCGGCATCCAGCAGTTCAACCAGGGCAAGATCCAGTTCGCCGGCTCCGACTCGGCCCTGAAGCCGGCCGAGGTCGACGCCTCCAAGGCGGTCTGCACCGGCGGCCAGGGCATCGACCTGCCGATGGTCGGCGGTCTGATCTCGCTGGTCTACAACGTCGACGGTGTCGACAACCTGGTCCTGGACGGCCCGACCTCCGCCAAGATCTTCGACTCGCAGATCACCAAGTGGAACGACCCGGCGATCGCGGCCCTGAACCCGGGCGCCAAGCTGCCGGACACCGAGATCCAGACCTTCCACCGCTCGGACGACGCCGGCACCACCGAGAACCTGACCAAGTACTTCGCCGCCGCCGGCGGCGGCGCCTGGTCCTACCCGGCCGGCAAGGCCTGGGCGGGCAAGGGCGGCCAGTCGGCCAACGGCAGCGCCGGTGTCTCGGCCCAGGTGAAGCAGGTCAAGAACTCGATCAGCTACGTCGAGCTGGCCTACGCCCAGACCAACAGCCTGAAGAGCGCCGCGATCAACACGGGCGCCGCCAAGCCGGTCGAGGCCACCGCCGAGAACGCCGCCTCCACGATCGCCAAGGCGCAGGCCGCCGGCACCGGCAGCGACCTCGCGCTGAAGCTCGACTACGCGACCAAGGAAGAGGGTTCCTACCCGCTGGTCCTGGTCACCTACGAGATCGTCTGCGACAAGGGCAACAAGGCCGAGACCCTCGACACCCTGAAGTCCTTCCTGACCTACACCGCCAGCGACGCGGGTCAGAAGGCCATCGGCGAGAAGGGCTACGTCCCGCTGCCGAAGGCCGTGACCGACAAGGTCAACGGCGTCATCGCCACCCTGGCCTGACCCGACAGGACCCCCGGTGGAGCGGCCCCGTGAGCGAGGGGGGCCGGGGCCGCCCCACCGGAACGGACCACACCCAGCACCACGTCCGGGGCACCGCCGCCATGGTGCCGTCCCCCTTCCGGGGCGGCACCACCAGACCGGAGTAGACCAATGACTTCATCCTCCCCTGCCGCCCCGCGAGGCAGGGAACGCCGGCCGCGCGACAGCCGGGTCGGCGACAAGATCTTCATGAACCTCGCCCGGGGCTCGGGCATCCTCCTGCTGGTCGTCATGGCCGCCATCGCCGCGTTCCTGACCTGGCGGTCGGTCCTGGCCCTGACCACCAACGAGGGCAACTTCCTCACCAGCTTCGAGTGGACTCCGGACGCCCCGAAGCCCGTCTTCGGCATCGCCGTCCTGGCCTTCGGCACCATCGTCAGTGCCGTCATCGCGATGGCGATCGCCGTCCCGGTGGCCATCGGGATCGCGCTGTTCATCTCGCACTACGCGCCGCGCAGGATCGCCCAGCCGTTCGCCTACCTGGTCGACCTGCTCGCCGCCGTCCCCAGCATCGTCTACGGCCTCTGGGGCGCGCTCTTCCTGGTCCCGCACATGGACGGCCTGACCAGCTGGCTCAACGAGTACCTGGGCTGGACGTACATCTTCGACCAGACCAGGACCGGCACCCCGCGCAACCTGTTCACCGTCGGCATCCTGCTGGCGATCATGGTCCTGCCGATCATCACCGCGGTCTCCCGCGAGGTGTTCCGCCAGGTGCCGCGGATGCACGAGGAGGCGGCGCTCGCGCTCGGCGCGACCCGCTGGGAGATGATCCGCACCGCGGTGCTGCCGTTCGGCCGCCCCGGCATCATCTCGGCCTCGATGCTCGGCCTCGGCCGCGCGCTCGGCGAGACCATCGCGGTCGCGGTGGTGCTCTCCGCCAGCAACGTCCTGTCGCCGCACATCCTCGACGCGGGCGGCGGCACCTTCGCGCAGAACATCGCGCTGAAGTTCGCCGAGGCCGGTGACAACGGCCGCAACGCGCTGATGGCCTCCGGCCTCGTCCTGTTCGTCATCACCCTGCTGGTGAACGGTGCCGCGCGACTGATCATCGCCCGCCGCAAGGAGTACTCGGGGGCCAACGCATGACCGTCACCGCCGTCATCGAGGACGCCCGGCCGGTCGGCCGTCCGCTGACCGCCAACCGACTGCCCAAGTGGGCCCCGGCCGCCGTGGCCGTCGGCTCGATCGCCCTCGGCTGCGGGATCGGCGCGGCCGGCGGGCTGGCCAGCCACCTCCAGTGGGGCCTGATCTCGGCCCTGCTCTTCGTCCTGATCAGCTACGTCCTCTCGGCCCGGGTCGAGGGCCGCCGGCAGGCCAAGGACCGCTTCGCCACCTCGGTGGTCTGGGTCGCCTTCATCCTGGCCGTCGTCCCCCTGGTCGCCCTGACCTTCTACACCGTCCAGCAGGGCATCGGGGTGGTCGACGGGAACTTCCTGAGCCACTCCATGAAGGGCGTCATCCAGTCCGGGCCCGGCGGCGGCATCTACCACGCGCTGATCGGCACCCTGGAGCAGGTCGCCCTGGCCACCGCGATCGCGGCCCCGATCGGGCTGCTGACCGCCGTCTACCTGGTCGAGTACGGCCGCGGCACGCTCGCCAAGGCGGTCACCTTCTTCGTCGACGTCATGACGGGCATCCCGTCGATCGTCGCCGGTCTGTTCATCCTCTCGCTCTGGAACCTCGCCCTGGGCTTCAGCTACTCCGGCTTCTCGGGCAGCCTCGCGCTGGCGATCCTGATGATGCCGGTCGTGGTCCGGTCCACCGAGGAGATGCTGAAGCTCGTCCCGAACGAGCTGCGCGAAGCCTCGTACGCGCTCGGCGTGCCGAAGTGGAAGACCATCCTGCGGATCGTCATCCCCACCGCGATCGGCGGCATCACCACCGGTGTGATGCTCGCGGTCGCCCGCATCACGGGCGAGACCGCCCCGGTGATGATGCTGGTGTTCGGCGCCGACTACATCAACAACAACCCGTTCGACGGACCGCAGCAGTCCCTGCCGATGTACATCTGGACCCAGTACTCGCAGGTCAACAACGACTTCGGCTACGCCCGTGCCTGGGGCGCGGCGCTGGTGCTGATCGCCTTCGTGATGGGGCTCAACCTCGTCGCCCGGGGCATCGCACGCTGGCGCTCGCCCAAGGGCGGGCACTGAGCGACCGACTGACGTACGAGACAGACGAGAGAAGCAACGATCATGGCCAAGCGCATCGACGTCAGCGGACTGTCGGCCTACTACGGCACCACCAAGGCCATCGAGGACATCTCGATGAGCATCGAGCCCCGCTCGGTGACCGCCTTCATCGGCCCGTCCGGCTGCGGCAAGTCCACCTTCCTCCGGACCCTGAACCGGATGCACGAGGTGATCCCGGGCGCCCGGGTCGAGGGCAAGGTCCTCCTGGACGACGAGAACCTCTACGCCTCCAACGTCGACCCGGTCGCCGTGCGCCGCTCGGTCGGCATGGTCTTCCAGCGCCCGAACCCCTTCCCGACCATGTCGATCTACGACAACGTGATCGCGGGTCTGCGGCTCTCCGGCGTGAAGAAGAAGTCCGTGCTGGACGAGGTGGTGGAGCGTTCGCTGAAGGGCGCCAACCTCTGGAAGGAGGTCCACAACCGGCTGAACAAGCCGGGGGCCGGCCTCTCCGGCGGTCAGCAGCAGCGCCTGTGCATCGCCCGCGCCATCGCGGTCGAGCCCCAGGTCCTGCTGATGGACGAGCCCTGCTCCGCGCTCGACCCGATCTCCACCCTCGCCATCGAGGACCTGATCGGCGAGCTCAAGGAGCAGTTCACCATCGTCATCGTGACCCACAACATGCAGCAGGCGGCCCGCGTCAGCGACCGCACCGCCTTCTTCAACCTGGCCGGCGTCGGCCAGCCGGGCAAGCTGGTCGAGCTGGACGACACCCAGCGGATCTTCTCCAACCCGCAGGTCCAGGCCACCGAGGACTACATCTCCGGCCGCTTCGGCTAGACCGGAGCCCCGTCACGGGCGGCGCCGAGGCGCCGGGACGCGTGACGGACCGCGAGCTGTCCCGCGGTGCTGCATGGCGGTGCCGCCGCGGGACATGGAAAAGGGCCCGCCCCCGAGATGTGGGGGCGGGCCCTGTCCGTTCGCGCGTCCTGCGGGGCCGTCAGCCCCAGAACAGGTGGACGAACCAGTACATCAGCGCTGCGACGACGGCGGCCGCCGGCATCGTGATGAACCAGCCGAGCACGATGTTCTTCGCGACGCCCCAGCGCACCGCGCGGATCCGCTTGGTGGCCCCCGCGCCCATGATCGCCGCGGTGATCACGTGGGTGGTGGAGATCGGCGCCTTGAAGACGAACGACGAGATGTACATGACCGTCGCGGAGGTGGCCTCGGCGGCGAAGCCCTGCGGCGGGTCCAGCTCGATGATCTTCCGGCCGAGCGTCCGCATGATCCGCCAGCCGCCCGCGTAGGTGCCCAGCGAGAGCATCGTCGCGCAGGAGATCTTCACCCAGACCGGAATGCCGTTGCCGGACTGGTGGCCGGAGATGGTCAGTGCCATGACCACGATGCCCATGGTCTTCTGGGCGTCCTGGAGGCCGTGCGCCAGGGCCATCGCGGCGGCCGAGGCGGTCTGGGCGACCCGGAAGTTGCGCTTGGCCCGGTGCGGGTTGGCCCGGCGGAAGATCCACAGGATCGCCAGCATCACCAGGAAGCCGCCGACCAGGCCGACCACCGGCGAGACGAACATCGGGATGACGATCTTGTCGAGGACCCCGCTCCAGATCACCTCGGTGCCGCCGGCCAGGGCCGCGCCCACCATGCCGCCGAACAGCGCGTGCGAGGAGGAGGACGGGAGGCCGAAGTACCAGGTGACCAGGTTCCAGGCGATCGCCCCGACCAGGGCCGCGAACAGGATCGCCATCCCCTGGTTGCCGGTGGGGGTCTCGATGATCCCCTGGGAGACGGTGTGCGCCACGCCGCTGCCGAGGAACGCGCCCGCCAGGTTCATCACCGCGGCCATCGCCAGCGCCGCCCGGGGAGTGAGCGCCCGGGTGGAGACCGACGTGGCGATCGCGTTCGCCGAGTCGTGGAAGCCGTTGGTGTACGTGAAGAAGAACGCAACGCCGATGACGGCGATGAGTGCTGCCATGTCCACGGGGGTCAGGACTCCTTGACGGCGATGGTCTCCACCGTGTTGGCGACGTGCTCGAACGCGTCCGCCGCCTCCTCAAGGACGTCCACGACCTGCTTGAGCTTGAGGACCTCGATGGCGTCGTACTGACCGGAGAACAGGTGGGCGAGCAGCTTGCGGTGGATCTGGTCGGCCTGGTTCTCCAGGCGGTTGACCTCGATCCAGTACTCGGTGAGGTTGGACATGCTGCGCAGGTTCGGCATCGCCTCGGCGGTGAGTTCCGCGGCGCGCGCCAGCACCTCGATCTGCTGCTCGACGCCCTTCGGCAGGGTCTGGATGTCGTAGAGGACGACCAGGTCGACGGCTTCCTCCATGAAGTCCATGATGTCGTCCAGCGACGAGGCGAGGCTGTAGATGTCCTCGCGGTCGAAGGGCGTGATGAAGGACGAGTTCAGCTGGTGGAAGACGGCATGGGTGGTGTCGTCCCCGGCGTGCTCGGCGGCGCGCATGCGCTCGACGATCTCCGCACGGGCCGACACGTCTGATCCCAGCAGCTCCAAAAGGAGCTTCGATCCGACGACAAGGTTCTCCGCCGCGGCGGCGAACATGTCGTAGAAGCTCGTCTCCTTCGGGGTCAGGCTAAAACGCACGGAAATCTCCGATGTGCGGGGTAGGGACTGAACGATGCTAGGTGCAACCGAACGCAATCACGCAAACGGGGTGTCGGGGAAGGAGCCGGAACCTCCCCTTCCGTTCGGCCGCCGCACCGGCTGATCCGGGCGCACCACCACACGTGGACGCGAGCCCCAGTCTGACGGAACCTCGCCCGGATTGTCCCCGTCGTGCGCACCGGAGAACGGGGCGCCGCTCAGACGGGTGAACCGCCGGGAGCCCCCTCCAGCGCCCCCGCGGCACATGCCGGGACGGCCGTCGGAACACCACGGAGGGCCCCGGTGTTGGACACTTGTGGCCGACGCAGCCACCAGGCACTGAGACGAAGGCGGGGCCGATGACCACGACGCAAGCGCGCAGCGAGCCGGAGCACGCGCAGGGGACCGAGCCGCCCGCCGGCCAGGCCCCGGCCGGGCACCACGGCCCGCACGGCTACAGCGCGCAGAAGGACGCCCACCTCAAGCGGCTGCGCCGGATCGAGGGCCAGATCCGCGGCCTCCAGCGCATGGTCGACGAGGACGTCTACTGCATCGACGTGCTCACCCAGGTCTCGGCCGGCACCAAGGCGCTGCAGTCCTTCGCGCTCTCCCTGCTGGAGGAGCACCTGCGGCACTGCGTCGCCGCGGCCGCCGAGGAGGGCGGCGCCGAACTGGACGCCAAGGTGGCGGAGGCCACCGCCGCGATCAGCCGCCTGCTGCGCAGCTGAGCCGCCGGGCCGACCGCTTCGCTCCGGGGGCGCGTCGCTCCCGGAGCGGGCCCGCCCGCGTCGCGCCCGGAGCCCGTGTCGCGCCCGGAGTCCGTGTCGCACCCGGAGCCCGCGTAGCGCCCGGAGCCCGCTAGCCGTCGGCCTCCCGGTCGCACTGCCCGGGTTCGGACCGGTCCAGCAGCACCTCGTCGATCCGCTCGGTCGGCAGCCGGTCGCCGGAGCTGGCCGTCGCGGCGATCATCAGCTCGCCGGCCAGATCGATCTCGTCGAGGGCCGCGTCGTCGTGGCCGCCGCTGCGGCCGCCCGTGGACGACACCACCTGCACCACCCCTTCAGTGCCTCGCCAGCCCGGGCGGCAGCCACCCGGAGTCCAGCCTAGGCACTTCGGGGCCCGTCCACATGGCACGGACGGGCCATCTCGGCGCCGCCGAAACGGGTGGCAGTCGCTCCCCGGACGGCCACCCGCCCCGGCGGCACCCCGTCTCGCCCCGGCGCCGGAGCGCTGCCCCGGCGGCCCGGGGCGTGTCGGACCAGCCCTACTTCGGGCTCTCCGTGGGCTTCATCCGGTAGATGTCCGAGGCCGAGGGCTCGGCCGCCTCCACCGGCTTGCCGAAGTCCGACAGCGAGGTCGTCGACGTCACCTTCACCTGGTCCTTGGGCTCCTTCGACCCGGCCACCCCGGCGAAGGTGAACACCTCGACCACCTTGCGCAGCCGGCCCTGGTCGTCCAGCCAGGCGTCGTACGGGACCTCCTTGACGGTGAAGGTCTGCGCGCCCGTCCGCAGGCCGTCCCCGCCCCTGCCGCCCGTCGCGTCGGCCGCCTTCACCAGGTCCAGGGTGCCCCGGAAATGGTGCAGCGCCACCCCGTCGACGGTCTCGGTGCCCACCGCCTCCGCCTTCTGCGCCCCGCGCAGCGCCCCCGCCGCCGAGGCCGGGTCGGTGGCCCCGCTGCTGACCAGGTTGCCGTCCGGCAGCTGGCGCACGTCCAGCTTGACCCACTTGCCCGCGGGGACCTTGGCACCGCTGTTCTGGAGGTAGACGGTGCCCGGCAGGACCACCTCGACGATCTTCCCGGTGGTCGCCGCACCCGGCGGCACCTGGACCTCCAGCCGGCCGATCCGCTTGACGTAGTCGTAGCCGCCGGTGCCGCTGAACGAGGCCTTCTTCTCGGTCGACTCGGTGACCAGCTCGGTCGCGGCGTGCGCGGAGCCGGTGCGGCCCGTGATGTCGGGGGCGTTGCGCACCGCCGTCAGCGCGTCCGCGGCGAGCTGGTCGGGGGCGCCCGACTGCTGGTCGGAGGAGCCGTCGACGGGGCCGCCGGAGCAGCCGGCGGCCCCCGCCGCCAGGACGGCGGCGAGCAGGGCGGCCCCGGCCGCCGAGCGCAGGTGCGGACCCGGACGGCGTGCCGACCGTCCGGTGCGCTGCTGGTCGGTCATCTTCATCCTCGCGACAACCCCCTCGGGCCCGACTGCCCCGCCGGCCACCACCGGGCGGGCAGAGCTCTTTCCGGGCAAACGAGTTGGGACGCCAAGGGTTACGGGGGCCGGCGCGGGCGCTACCGTGAACCACGTGCACAGTGAGCTGCCGACGGCACCCGGCACCGCCCGGATGCCCGAACACCGCCTCGCGGTCGGCGAGCGCGGATCCTTCGCCTTCGCGACCTGCAGCTGCGGCTGGTACTCCCCGGCCCGCCGCTCGCGCGATCTGGCCCGCCGCGAGGGGGCCGACCACCTCGCCGAGAACGGCGCCGGACCGGACTGATCCCACCGGGCCCGGGACACCTCCGCGGCGCCGGGCCCGGGACACTTGCGCGGCGCCGGGCCCTGGACACCTCCGCCGCGCCGGGCCCGGGAGACGGCGTCAGGCCGCGAGGTCGGACTCCGGCGGCTGCTCCCCGGCCCGCACCGCCCCGCGCCCGCGGCGACGGCCACGCGGACCGGCCCCGACGCGGGCCGCACCGCCGCGCTCGGGCGCCCGGATCAGCGGGGCGACCGCCGTGCGGCTCAGCGCGTGGCAGAACGGCACCAGCACCGCCATCGCGATCGGCGCCAGCAGCAGCACCACGGCGACGGCGAGCGCGAAGCCGCCGATCACGTCGGTCGGGTAGTGGACGCCCATGAACATCCGGCAGAAGCCCTGGAGGAGCGCCAGCCCGCCGGCGATCCAGCCCAGCCTGCGGTTCACCAGGAACAGCGCCACCGCGACACCCATGGTCATGGTCGAGTGGTCGCTGACGAAGGAGTGGGTGCCGGCCTTGCCGTCCACCAGCACCAGCAGCCCGGGATGGTCGACGAAGGGACGCGGGCGGTTCACGATCGCGGCGATCGGCAGGTTGGCCAGTTCGGCGACGGCCACCGAGAGCGGCACCCAGAGCAGCCCGGCCACCGCCACCGGCGCGTCCGGCCGGCGTCTGGCCTGGAGCCAGGCCACCAGACCGAGCATCGCCAGGCCGATCAGGATGCCGTACTCGCCGATCCACGAGACCAGGTGGTCCAGCCACTGCGGGGAGCGCTTGGCCAGGCCGTTGACGGCGTAGAGCAGGTCGAGGTCGGGGTTGGTCGTGTCGGCAAGCGGCGTCGACACGCCGCACCTCCTTCTGGTCCGCTGCACCTGTACGTTCCCGCCGGGGCCCGCCCGGCGCCGAAAGCTGACGAGGGACCACCGGACCCAACGTCATCACCGGGACACAGCGTTCCACGGAAACGCGCGGTTATGGAAACTTGACTCAGCGTCCACAGCGCGCACACAGCTCCCCGCCGTCCCGGCCCCACCGCACCTACCGACCCGCCCCGGCGGGAGCCGGCCCGGCAGGTGCGGGCGGGGCGGCGACGGCCGACCGGGCGGGGGTCGCCGGGGCGCTTCCCGGCGCGCCGCCCTGGGGGAGGCCCTGGGTGCCGCCCTGGTTCCCCGCGGGGGCGGTGGGCTCCGTCCCGCCCGGGCGGGACGGAGCGTTGACCGCGCCGTCGTTGTTGCGGGTCGGCAGCGCCTGGGCCCCGTCCGAGGTGACCCGGGTCGCGCCGATGTACTCCCGGGTGTCGATCTTGTCGTAGCGGATCACCGCGCCGGTGTGCGGGGCGTTGATCATGTACCCGCCGCCCACGTAGATCCCGACGTGGTGGATGCTCCGCGGATCGCTCAGGTCCGTCGCCCAGAACACCAGGTCGCCCGGCCGCAGCTGATCGCGCGACGGGTGCGGCCCGGCGTACCACTGGTCGTTGGCCACCCGGGGCAGGGTGATGCCCACACTGGCGAACGCGGCCTGGGTCAGGCCCGAACAGTCGAACCGCCCGCTCTGCGAGGGCAGGCCCTCACCGCCCCACAGGTACGGTGTGCCGAGCTTGGTCTGCGCGAAGTAGATCGCGGCCGACGACTGCGGGGACACCTCCAGCGGCGCGGTCGGCGAGGCGGGCGCCGTGAAGCTGCGGGCCATCGCCTGGATGTTCCGCACGTAGCCCTGGGTCTCCTTGTACGGCGGCACCCCGTTGTACTTCTCCACCGCGCCCTCGCCGGCGTTGTAGGCCGCCAGCAGGTTGGCCTGGGGGTCGCCCGGGACCTTCGCGACCCGCTTGGCGATCGCGCAGTCGTAGGTCGCCGCCGAGGCGATCGCGTCCAGCGGGTCCCAGACGTCCGCCCTGCCGTCCCCGTTGCCGTCGGTGGCGTAGTCGGGCCAGGTGCTGGGCATGAACTGCGCCATGCCCTGCGCCCCGACCCCGGAGCGCGCCCTGGGGTCGAAACCGCTCTCCTGGTACAGCTGTGCCGCGAGCATCGGCGGGGAGATCTCCGCGCAGAGCGCGCCCCACTTCTGGATCGGGTCCTGGTAGGCCGCGGGGACCGTTCCGGGGGAGAGGGCGGAACGATTCGCCGCCTGCTGCGGCGTCCCACTTGCCGCATAAGTCCCCATCGTCACCAGCCCGATGAACCCGAACGCAACAACTCCCGCAGCGGCGGCGGCCGTACCGGCCTTCCGGAGTACCATCAGCACCATCCCGACGAATCGTCAGTCGAAGTGTCCCGGAAGGCGTTGCTCACCGCAATCATCAGAGATACGAACAGTGAGCGCTATCCTTCGTACGGTGTACATCCTCGCGTACGTGTCCGATGCCTCACGACCGATTCGCGAGAAGTAGCCAAGTCGACATCAGATCTGGCCAAGAATAGGTACCGACCCTTCGCGCGGGCCGGGTCCGGGCCCTTGAATTTGCCTGATCGGGCGGTGAGATGGAAATGAACCTGAGCAGCGTGCACACCAATGCGGTCGGCCACCTGGCCGAGGACCCCCCCAAGAAGCCGAACATCGACACCATCATCGGCGGAATCGCCCCGGACTGGGGGCCGTTCGCGACCCTCGGGTCGGAGGCGCGGGTGATGGTCGAGGTCATCATGGCCGTCGCCATCCTCCTCTGCCTCGGCATCGCGGTCTGGGGCGCGGCCAAGCAGCGGATCGGTGCGACCGCGATGCGCGACAGCTTCGGCGCCGAACAGGGCAAGGGACTGATCGTCGCCGGACTGACCGGCGTGTTCATCATCGGATCACTGGGCACCCTGTTCACCATTGTCTACGGCATGGCGATCTGACGATCGGACAGCAGTAGTCCGACCTGCCTGAGGCCGGGCCCCCGCCCGGACCCCCTCCGACAGCCGACCCGCCAGGAATCCACCCCCGTTCCCACCCCCCGTCCGCGCCCGCCCCCGGACGGAGGGCCCCCGGAGCCGCCCCGGCTCCCCGCACCAGGAGGGCCGCCGTGCCGTTGTCCGACGACCAGCCGCGCACCCGTACGCGCCTGCCGGTCGGCGAACAGTCCTCCCCCCCGTCGAACCACCGTCAGACCCGTCCGCTGCGCGCCCTGCTGGCCGTCCTGGCCGTCGTCACCCTGCTCGTGGTGGCCATCGCCGTCGCCAACCGCGTCGCACCCGGCACCGGTAGCGGCAGCGACGGCTCCTCCACCGACCGCGCCGGCTCCGGCACCGGCGCTGGCCCCGCCCCCAGCGGCGACCAGCCCGCCGGCACCACCGTCAACGGCATCCCGACCGGCTACCCGCACACCGAACCGGGCGCCCAGTCGGCCGCCACCAACTACGCGGTGGCGATCGGCTCCGCGGACATGTTCCGCACCGACAGCCGGCACGGCATCGTCGCCACCATCACAGACCCGGGCGCCCTGGCCGGGCTCCAGAGCCGGCTGGACCAGGGCTTCGGCGGCGACACCGCCACCCGCTACGGCCTCGACGCCCAGGGCCGCGCGCCCAAGGGCCTCACCTTCGTCAGCCGCACCGTCCCGGTCGGCACCAAATCGACGGGCTACAGCGAGGGCGACGCCAAGATCGAGGTGTGGTGCACCGGCCTCACCGGCCTCGCCGGCGAACGCTCCGTCCAGCCGGTGACCACCAACTGGTTCACCCTCACGCTCTCGCTGCACTGGACGGGCAGCGACTGGAAGCTCACCGACTACACCAGCAGGCAGGGCCCCGCGCCGGTGCCCGCAGACCAGCAGGCCGCCACCGCCGATGAGATCACCGGCGCCGTCCAGCAGTTCGGGGGGTTCCGTTTTGCGCGTTGACCAGACCTCACGCCGTTCCGGCACACGGCGCCGTGTGGGCACCCTCGCCGGTGTGCTGGCCACCTTGCAGGTGGCGGCACTGTCGGCGGCCCAGCGGGTGTTCGCAGAGCCTTCGCCGACGGCCACTCCGACGCCCAGCGCCAACGCCAATTGCCCTGACCTGCCGATCTCAGGGAACGGCATTCTCTGCGTGGACAAGCCCGGGGGGAGCTCCCTCCCCGGGAGCGGCACCGTCGGGGCCGTGACCGACCCCCTCGGGTCGTTGGCCAAGAGCTGTGCGCAGGCCGCGGCGTGGGTGGTGCGGAAGTTGTCGGGGGCGATCGACGGGACGACGCAGGTGGACTTCACCAATGCGTCGTTCCTGCAGCAGTACGCCGTGGTGTTCGCCGTGTCGACGGTGATCACGCTGGTGCTGTGGCTGCTGGCGGTGGCGAAGCGGGCGGTGCGGGGGGCGCCGTTGACGACGGCGTTCTCGGAGGCGATCGGCTTCCTGTGGCTGACGGTGGTGGCGTCCGCGTTCACGCCGTTGATCCTGTTCACCGTGGTGAGCGTGACGGACGGGCTGACCAAGGCGATAGCGGTCGGGACGAAGACGGACACCGGGTCGTACCTGGGCGGGTTCGCCGACACGCTGGAGAAGGGTGACGTGGGCGGCGGTCCGCTGATCCTGGTGATCGTGTCGCTGGTCGCGGTGCTGGCGGCGGCGGTGCTCTGGATCGAGCTGCTGATCCGGGCGGCGATGCTGTACGTCGGCGCGCTGCTGGGGACGGCGGTGTACGCGGGGCTGGTGGACCGGCAGCTGTGGAAGCACGTGCGGCGCTGGGCGGGCGTGATGCTGGCGGTGGATCTGGCGAAGCCGATCATCGTGGTCATCCTGGGCCTGGCGGGGGCGGTGGCGACGGGGTCCGGGGCCGACGACGATTTCGCCCGGGTGCTGTCCGGGTTGGCGATCCTGTTCCTGTCGATCTTCGCGAGTGCCGCGGTGTACCGCTTCGTGCCGGGTTTCGGCGACGAGCTGCTGAACATGCGCGGGGCCCGGGCCAACGCCGTGCAGGCCGGTTCGGCGATGATCAACGGCACCGCGAACCTGATGAAGCAGGGCATCACCACCCACGGCGACCGCGGTCCGCAGGGGGCCGGCACGGGTGGCGGGGGTGCGGGCGGCGGTTCGGTCGCGCCGGGCATCGCCGCCCACGCGGGCCGGACGCCGGCCCCGCCGCCGCAGGGCGGGCCGCCGCAGGCCCCGGTTCCGATCCGCGACAGCAATCCAGCGAAGGGAGGGTGACGGGTAAGTGAGCAGTGAACCGCTCGGCCAGTACGGTGCCCAGTACGCCCAGCCGTACGTGCACCAGCGCCGCACCTACCTGATCGGCAAGGCCCGCCCGAACGCGCCGATCGGCCGGAACCGGGAGTCCGGCGAGATCGTGCTGATCATCTTCGGGGCCTTCCTCGGCATGCTCTGGGGCCTGCTGATGCCGGTCCTGCCGCTGCGGATCGGTGGTCTGGTCGGTCTGCCGGCGCTCGCCATCGCGGCGGTGTACGTGCCGTACCGCAAGAGGACGTTCTACAAGTGGGTGGAGATCAACCGCACCTACCGTCGGACGGTCCGCAGCGGGCGGGCGGTGTGGCGTTCGGACGTGATGGACGCCGGCACCCGGCTGGACGGCCGGGAGGTGGAGGTGGGCCCGCCGCCCGGGGTGGGGCGGCTGCGCTGGCTGGCGGCGCCGTTCGGGCCGGACGAGGTCGGGGTGCTGATGCACCTGGAGCGGCGTACGGTGACGGCCGCGATCGAGATCGAGGGCCCGGGCGTCGGTCTGCGCGACTCGGAGGACCAGGAGGCCCTGGTCGACCGGTTCGGGACGCTGCTGAAGCACGTCGCCAACGGGGACGGTTTCGTGACCCGGTTGCAGATCCTGGCCCGGACCCTGCCGGCGGACCCGGACGCGCACGCCAAGGACGTCGAGCGGCGCGGTGACCCGTCCTCGCCGCGCTGGCTGCAGGACTCGTACGACCAGCTCCAGTCGATGGTGTCGACCTCCTCGGAGCAGCACCGGGCGTACCTGGTGGCCTGCATGCACTACACCCGTGACCTGGCGGCCGAGGCGCACGCGATGGGCCGGACGGCCACCGGGCGGCGGGCGCGGGACGACGAGGGGCTGGCGGCCGTGATGGCGCGCGAGCTGACGGACATCTGCGCCCGGCTGGCCGAGGCGGACATCCGGGTGCGCCAGCCGCTGGGCCAGGCCCGGCTGTCCTCGCTGCTGCACTCGATGTACGACCCGGACCACCCGATCGACCACATCCAGGCGATGTCCCGGCGCAACGCCTGGCCGGCCGAGCTGGACGCGACCCAGCCGCAGTACCTGCAGGCGAAGACCCGGGAGTCGGCGACCCGGGAGCCGTGGTGCCACGCCACCGCGTGGATCAAGGAGTGGCCGCTCACCCCGGTGGGCGTCAACTTCCTGGCGCCGCTGCTGGTGCACACCCCGGACGTGATCCGGACGGTGGCGGTGACGATGGACCTGGAGCCCACCGACGTCGCGATCGAGCGGATGCTGACCGAGAAGACCAACGACGAGGCCGAGGCCAGCCGTGCGGCCAAGATGAACCGCACGGTGGACCCGCGCGACCTGGCCCACACCGGCCGGGTGGACCAGCGCGGCGACGACCTGGCCTCCGGCGCGGCCGGGGTGAACCTGGTCGGCTACATCACGGTCTCCTCGCGCAACCCCGACGCGCTGGCCCGCGACAAGCGGACCATCCGGGCCTCGGCCGGCAAGAGCTACCTCAAGCTGGAGTGGTGCGACCGCGAGCACCACCGGGCCTTCGTCAACACCCTCCCGTTCGCCACCGGCATCCGCCGCTGAGCGCACCGGCCGACCCGCGCACCCGCGCACCCGCAACCCGCGCACCCGCACGTCCGTCCACCGCTGACCCGTCAGGAGACCGCCCATGGCGCTCGGCAACCTCACCGATGCGTTCACCAGCCTGATGTTCGGCAAGGTGGAGACCACCCGCCTGCCGGTGCGCACCTCCACCGGCCAGGCGCAGGCCGTCTACCTGCCCACCGCCGCCCCGGGGCTGGGGGACTCGGGTGTGATCATCGGCCGCGAGGTGTACAGCGGCAAGGGGTACGTGTACGACCCCTTCCAGCTGTACGGGCAGCAGCTGCCCGCCCCGCACTGGCTGGTGCTCGGGGAGTCCGGCAACGGCAAGTCTGCGCTGGAGAAGACGTACGTGCTGCGGCAGCTGAGGTTCCGTGACCGCCAGGTCGTGGTGCTGGACGCGCAGGGCGAGGACGGCGTGGGCGAGTGGAACCTGATCGCCAACGCGCTGGGCATAAAGCCGGTCCGGCTGGACCCGATGGCGGCCCGGGACGGCGGGGTGAAGCTCAACCCGCTGGACCCGGCGATCACCCAGACCGGCCAGCTGTCGCTGCTGCGCACCATCGTCGAGGTGGCGATGGGGCGCGGGCTGGAGGAGCGGGCGGGCTTCGCGCTGAAGGCCGCGCACGCCCATGTGGTGGCCTCGGTGCAGGACCGCCAGCCGGTGCTGAACGACATCATCGACACCCTGCGCAGCCCCGAGCTGTCCTCGGTGGAGTCGCTGGGCGTGGCGGTGGACGAGGTGCAGTCCTGGGGCCTGGACGTGGCGCTGGTGCTGGACCGGCTGGTCGACGGTGACCTGCGCGGCATGTTCGACGGGTCGACCACCGACGGCATCGACCTGGACGCGCCGCTGATCGTCTTCGACCTCTCGCACATCGACCGCAACTCGATCGCGATGCCGATCCTGATGGCGATCGTCGGGGTGTGGCTGGAGCACACCTGGATCAGGCCGGACCGGAAGAAGCGCATCTTCCTGGTCGAGGAGGCCTGGCACATCATCAACAGCCCCTTCGTGGCCCAGCTGTTCCAGCGGCTGCTGAAGTTCGGCCGCCGGCTCGGCCTGTCCTTCGTGGCGGTGGTGCACCACCTGTCCGACGTGGTGGACGGCGCGGCCGCGAAGGAGGCCTCGGCGATCCTGAAGATGGCCTCCACCCGGACGATCTACATGCAGAAGGCCGAGGAGGCGCGGGCCACCGGCCGGGTGCTGGGCCTGCCGCGCTGGGCGGTGGAGATCATCCCCACCCTGTCGCCGGGCATCGCGGTCTGGGACGTCAACGGCAACGTCCAGGTGGTCAAGCACATCATCACCGAGGCCGAGCGTCCGCTGGTCTACACCGACCGCGCGATGACCGAGGACGCAGTGGCCGAACGGGTGCGTGCGGAACGGCAGTTGGCTTCCGAGCCGGGAGTCTGAGCGGGGTCGTCGGGGCTCTTCCGCACGGTCTCCGCATCCGGCGGACGGCGACGGTTCGTCAGTAGGTAATCCTCTCGTTACGTTCGACGTCCTGACAGCTACGCGCGTTGACCCTAGGCTTCGCAGTCGCAACACATGTTCGAACGCCGATGCTGTCCACAGCCGGTGCTCCTTCCAAGGTGCAGGGGAACCCTTCATGCTCACCGTCAGATCCCGACGGACGGCGCTCGCCGTCGTCGCCGCCGCAGGTCTGTTCGGCACGGTGGTCGTGCCGACGGCCGCCCAGGCCGCCGACGCCGACGCCAAGCGCCACAAGACCGTCAACCTCCAGCTGCTGGCGATCAACGACTTCCACGGCAACCTGGAGCCCCCGGCCGGTTCGTCCGGCACGATCAAGGAGATCGACCCGGCCACCGGCAAGGAGGTCGCCACCCCGGCCGGCGGCATCGAGTACCTGGCCACCGAGCTGCGCAAGGCGCGCATCCCGGCCGACGACTCGATCACCGTCGCGGCCGGCGACATCATCGGCGCCAGCCCGCTCACCTCGGCGCTCTTCCACGACGAGCCGACCATCGAGGCGATGGACAAGCTCGGCCTGGACGTCACCTCCGTGGGCAACCACGAGTTCGACGAGGGCGCGCAGGAGCTGCGCCGCATGCAGGACGGCGGCTGCCACCCGACCGACGGCTGCTACGAGCCCGGCCGCACCTTCAAGGGCGCCAACTTCAACTACCTGTCGGCCAACGTCACCGACGAGAAGACCGGCAAGCCGCTGCTGGCCCCGTACTGGATCACCAAGTCCCAGGGCGTGAAGGTCGGCTTCATCGGCGTCACCCTGGAGGGCACGCCGAACATCGTGACCGCCGAGGGCGTCAAGGGCCTGAAGTTCGCCAACGAGGTCACCACGATCAACAAGTACGCCGCCGAGCTCAAGGCCAAGGGCGTCAACTCGATCGTCGCGCTGATCCACGAGGGCGGGTACCCGGCCAGCAGCGTCTACAACTACGACTGCGGCGCGGCCGGCCAGGGCATCTCCGGCCCGATCGTCGACATCGCCAAGAAGATCGACCCGGCGGTCGGCGCCATCGTCACCGGCCACACCCACAACGCGTACGCCTGCAGCATCCCCGACCCCAACGGCGTCCCGCGCTCGGTGACCAGTGCCGCCTCCTTCGGCCGGCTCTTCACCGAGATCGACATGAAGCTGGACAAGACCACCGGCGAGATCGTGCGCCCCTCGGTCAAGGCCGAGAACCACGTGGTGCGCCGCACGGTCGAGAAGGCGCCCGACATGACGGCGCTGGTCGACCGCTACTCCAAGCTGGCCGCCCCGATCGCCAACCGTCCGATCGGCTACATCGCCTCGGACATCAACGGCCGCGGCAACAGCGACCTGGAGAAGCCGCTCGGTGACGTGATCGCCGACGCGCAGCTCGCCGGGCTCGCCCCGGCCGACAAGGGCGGCGCGCAGGTCGCCTTCATGAACCCCGGCGGCATCCGCTCCGACCTGGTCTACAAGGCCTCCGGCGGCGAGGGCGACGGCGTGGTGACCTACGGCGAGGCGTTCACCGTCCAGCCGTTCACCAACATGATGCAGGTCAAGACGCTGACCGGCGCCCAGCTGATCCAGCTGCTCCAGCAGCAGGTGAGCGGCTCCAACACCGCCGCGCCGAAGGTCCTCCAGGTGTCCTCGAACCTGCACTACACCCTGGACATGCGCAAGACCGGCGCGGACCGGGTGGTCCTGGACTCGGTCCGGCTGAACGGCGCCCCGGTCGACCCGGCCGCCACCTACCGGGTCGCGGCCAACGAGTTCCTGGCCGGCGGCGGCGACGGCTTCCCGGCCTTCGCGGCCGGCACCGACAAGCTGGTCGGCGCCTCGGACCTGGACCTCTTCGCGACCTACCTGAGCGCCCACAGCTCGGCGGCCTCGCCGCTCCAGGCCCCGGCGCAGGACCGGATCAAGATCATCGGCCCGGGCAGCGACATCGACTGACCGTGAGCCGGCCCGGGAGGGGCGGGGCCGCCGGGCAGCCGGACGGTGGCCAGCGCGCCCGGGCCGCCGTCGGCCGCCGGACCGAGGGTGACCTCGCCGCCCGCCTCCCGGACGCTCTGAGCGACGATCGACAGCCCGAGGCCGGAGCCGGGCAGCTGGCGTGAGGAGGGCGAGCGCCAGAACCGGTCGAAGACGTACTGGAGCTCGTCCGGAGGGATCCCGGGGCCGTGGTCGCGGACGGTCAGCACGCCCTGGTGCAGCCGGACCTCGATGGTGCCGCCGGGCGGGCTGTACTTGACCGCGTTGTCCAACAGGTTGATCACCGCGCGTTCCAGCCCGGCCGCGTCGCCGTGCACGTACCAGGGCTCGGTGTCGGTCTCGAACACCAGCCCCGGGCCGCGCAGCTCGGCCCGCTCGACGGCCCGTCCGGCGATCTCGTGCAGGGCGACCACGGTGAGGGCCGGGCCGCTCTTCGGGGTGTCCGGGCGGGAGAGCTGGAGCAGGTCGCCGATCAGCAGGGTGAGCTCCTGCATCTGCGCCTTCATGTTGCCGAGCAGCTTGGTCTTGGTCGCGGCGGGCAGCGGGCGGCCGGTGTCGTTGCTGCGGATCAGCAGGTCGACGTTGGTGCGCAGGGAGGTCAGCGGGGTGCGGAGCTCGTGCCCGGCGTCGGCTATCAGCCGGGTCTGCCGCTCGCGGGAGTTGGCGAGGGCGGTGCTCATCGAGTTGAAGGAGGTGGAGAGCCGGGCGATCTCGTCGTCCCCGTGGACCGGGATGGTGGTGCCGACCTCCTCGGTCCGGGCGATGTGCTCGACGGCGTCGGTGAGCTGGTCGACGGGCTTCAGGGCGGAGCGGGCGACCAGGCGGCCGGCCACGGCGGCGAGCAGGATGCCGCCGACGGAGACCGAGCCGAGGAGGATGGCGAGGCCCTGGAGGGAGTCCTCGACGGGCTGGGTGGAGGTGGCCACCATCAGCAGAGCGGGGCGTGACGAGAAGTGGGTCAGTGAAATACGGACGACCGCAGGAGTACCGTCGGTGAATTGGCCGTCACGGATGATCGATTGGCCGTTCCTGAGGCTGAACCCCGCCGAGTCACCGGGCTGGACCACGATCGCCTTGGTCGCGTACGGGGGCAGGCAGACGCCCACCGGATTGGCCACGACGTACTGGGTGTCCCTGACGACTGCTGCGCTGTTCTCCGTAGCTGTGCTGCCCGGCTGGTTCTGCAGGGCGAGATCCGGCGTCGCGTAGCACGGGAGGCTGAGCACTCCGCGGGGCGGCGGCGGCAGCGTCGCGCCGGCCAGGTCGGCCCGCACCTGCCCGTACAGCTGCTTCTCCACGATGAACCAGCACGCCAGTGCCGACAGCGCGATCGCCACCGCCACCGCCGCCGCGCTCAGGAAGATGAGGCGGCTGCGCAGGGAGCGGGAGCGGAACCAGTGGAGGAGGCGCTGTCGGCGGTCGGGCGTGCGGGTCCGGGCCTGCGGAGGGGTCAGCGGAGGGGGCGGAACGTTGTTCACGCGCTCGTGCCGGCGGCCTGGCGCAGGGCGTAGCCGACGCCGCGCACGGTCTGGATCAGGCGGGGCATGCCGCCCTGCTCGGTCTTGCGGCGCAGGTACATCACGTACACGTCCAGGGAGTTGGAGGAGGGCTCGAAGTCGAAGCCCCAGACCGCCTTGAGGATCTGTTCGCGGGTGAGGACCTGGCGGGGGTGGGCGAGGAACATCTCCAGCAGCATGAACTCGGTGCGGGTGAGCTCGATCGGCTTGCCGGCCCGGGTGACCTCGCGGGTGGCGGTGTTCATCCGCAGGTCGGCGAAGGAGAGGACCTCGCTCTCGTCCTCGACGGCGGCGCGGGCGGCGGCCTCGGCGGCGAGGGCGTTGCGGCGCAGCAGGGCGCGGACGCGGGCGAGCAGTTCGTCGAGCTCGAAGGGCTTGGCGAGGTAGTCGTCGGCGCCGACGTCGAGGCCGGTGACGCGGTCGCCGACGGCGTCGCGGGCGGTCAGCATCAGGACCGGGACGGTGTCGCCGCGCGAGCGCATCCGGCGGACGGCGGTGAGGCCGTCCATCCGGGGCATCATGATGTCCAGCAGGACGAGGTCGGGCCGGTCGCGTTCGACGGATTCCAGGGCCTCGTAGCCGTCGGTGGCGGTGGCGACCTCGTACCCCTCGAAGGCGAGGCTGCTCTCCAGGGCGTCCCGGAGGGCGGGTTCGTCGTCGACCACGAGGAGCCGGGCGGAGGGGTGGCCGGCCTCGGCGGTGGTGCGGTCGTCGGCGGACGGGGTCATGGGCGGGTGCCCTTTCTCGTCGGGTGGAGGGCCTGCTGGGAGCAATTGTCCGTCTCAGCGAGTGTGGCTCACAGGTTCTGGCCGGCTTCGAGTTTCGGCAGGACCTGCTTGATGTCGTTGATCGGGATGGCGAAGCCGAGGCCGACGCTGCCGGCCGAGCCGCCGCCGGAGGAGCCGGAGCCGCCGGGCGCGTACATCGCCGAGTTGACGGCGATGACCTGGCCGTTGGCGTTGATCAGCGGGCCGCCGGAGTTTCCGGGGTTGAGCGCGGCGTCGGTCTGGAAGGCCTTGTAGGTGGTGCTGCTGCCGCCGGTGGGCTGCGGGGTGGTGCCGCGCAGGCCGGGGACGCCGGGGAGGAAGGGGAGGCCGAAGCCGCCGTTGTTGCTGGTGCTGCCCTCGTCGAGCTGGACGGTGACGTCGCGGTTCTCGGCGCTGATGATGCCGGAGGTGACGGTGCCGGTGAGTCCGTCGGGGTTGCCGATGGCGACGACCGGGTCGCCGACGGCCACGGCGGAGGAGTCGCCGAGGACGGCGGGGGTGAGGTTCTTGGCGCCGGTCGCGGTGATCACGGCGACGTCGAGGGCCTTGTCGGTGCCGGTGACGGTGGCCTGGGCGGTGGAGCCGTCCTTGAAGGTGACGGTGATCCGGCCGCCGGCGGTCGCGGTGTCGATCACGTGGTAGTTGGTGAGGATCCGGCCGTCGGTGTCGAGGACGACGCCGGTGCCGGTGGCGGTGCCGTTGCCGTTCTTGACGGTGATCTGGACGGTGCTGGGCGAGACGGCGGCGGCGATGGCGGCCACGTCGGCGCTGCCGTCGGAGCGGGCGGAGACCGGGCTGGCGACGGTGCCGACGCGGTTGTCGGCACCCTGCCGGTCACCGGCGACCAGGCCGCCGGTGACCCCGCCGAGGACGGCGGCGATCGCGGCGACGGCGGTGACCAGGGCGAGCCGCCCGCGCAGCAGTCCGCGCCGGGCCCGGTTGCCGTGGTCGCCGGGGCCCTCGGGGGAGCCCGGCCCGAGGATCGTGGGCGGCTCGGGCGGGGTGGGCGGGGGCGGCGGCGGGCCGTCGAAGACGCCGCCGGAGTGGTCCTCGCGGTAGCCGTACCCGGCCGGGCCGGTGGTGCCGTGGGCGTCGGCGGTCCGGCCGGCGCCGAGCACGGTGCCCTCGATCACCCGGGGTTCCGGGGCCCGGTCCGGGCCCTGCTGCTCGTACTGGCCGTACGGGCCGTACTGCTCGTACTGGCCGTACTGGTCGTGCTGCGGGTGGGACGCGTGGGGCTCGTACGGGCCGTACTGCTCGCCGGGGTACCGCTGCTGTTCGCTCATGCCGACCAAGCTCGTCCCGCTGCATGAGGAGTGCATGAGAACCGGCTCAGAACGGGGAGAGAAGCCCGTTGGGTTCTCATAAAGCCTGGTCAGGCGGCCTGCCGAGCGGAATCGGCTACTCCGGTACGGATCGGCCCGGGGCGGAGCCGCCGCAGCCGCAGGAGCGGCGGATGACCAGCCGGGACGGGAAGGTGCGGACCCGCTCGGTGTCCGAGCCGGGCACCATCAGCGAGTCGTCCAGCACCAGGTCCACGGCGGCCCGGGCCATCGCGTCGCGGTCGGAGGCGACGGTGGTCAGCGGCGGGTCGGCGAGCGCGGCCTCCGGCACGTCGTCGAAGCCGGCCACCGCGAGGTCCTCCGGGACCCGCAGGCCGACCTCGCGGGCGGCCCGCAGCACGCCGATCGCCTGGTCGTCGGTGGAGCAGAAGATCGCCCGCGGCCGGTCCGGCGAGCGGAGCAGGCCGAGCGCGACGTCGTAGGCGCCGTAGCGGTGGAAGGGCGCGTCGATCAGGTGCGGCTCGGTGGGGATGCCGTGCGCGTCCATGGCGCGCTGCCAGCCCTCGACGTGGTCGATGACCGGGTCGCCGGGGGCGGGGGACTCGACCGGGCCGCCGAAGCAGGCCACGTACGGGTGCCCGTGCACCTCCAGCAGGTGGCGCACCACGGCCTCGGCGCCCGCCACGTCGTCGGTGACCACCGCGACGTCGTCGATCGCCTCGGGCCGGCGGTGCAGCAGCACCACCTTGGCACCCTCCATCGCGGCGAACTCCTCGGCGGCGCGCTGCGAGGGGCCCTGGCTGACCAGGATCAGGCCGGAGACGCGCATCCCGAGGAACGCGCGGACGTAGTGCACCTCGCGGTCGTCCACGTAGTCGGAGTTGCCGATCAGCACGAGCTTGCCGCGGTCGGAGGCGGCCCGTTCCACGGCGTGCGCCATCTCGGCGAAGAAGGGCTGGCGGGCGTCCGGGACGACCATGCCGATCAGGTTGGTGCGGCGGGAGGCCATCGCCTGGGCGACGCTGTTCGGCCGGTAGCCGAGCTGATCGATCGCCGCGAGGACCTTCTCCCGGGTCGCGGGCGCGACCGGGCGCGGCCCGTTGTTGATGACGTAGCTGACGACCGCGGTCGAGGTACCAGCCAGCCGGGCTACATCGTCGCGCGTCACTTTGGCCACGGGGGGAGTCTACGCGTGTGGCCTCCGGGGCGGCAGTGGGGTCCGGGGCCTTGTTCGGCAGGCCGACGGGCCCCTCCGGGAGGAACCGGACAAGCCGGGCGGGGCGCGGCCCGCCCGGCTCCGGAGCGGTGTCCGGGCGGGCCCGGCTCAGGCGTCCAGGGGGGTGGCGGGGCGCTGGGCGAGCTCCGGCCGCTCGCCCTTGTCGGGTTTCTCCGGGACGACGAAGCGGTAGCCGACGTTGCGCACGGTGCCGATCAGCTGCTCGTGCTCCACGCCGAGCTTGGCGCGCAGCCGCCGGACGTGCACGTCCACGGTCCGGGTGCCGCCGAAGTAGTCGTAGCCCCAGACCTCCTGGAGCAGCTGCGCCCGGGTGAAGACCCGGCCGGGGTGCTGCGCGAGGTACTTGATCAGCTCGAACTCCTTGAAGGTGAGGTCGAGCGCCCGGCCCTTGAGCTTGGCGGAGTAGGTGGCCTCGTCGACCGAGAGGTCGCCGTTGCGGATCTCCATCGGGCTGTCGTCGGTGACGACCTGGAGGCGGCCGAGGGCGAGCCGCAGCCGGGCCTCGACCTCGGCCGGGCCTGCGGTGTCCAGCAGGACGTCGTCGATGCCCCACTCGGCGGTGACGGCGGCCAGGCCGCCCTCGGTCACCACCAGGATCAGCGGGCAGCCGATGCCGGTGGAGCGCAGCAACTGGCAGAGGCTGCGGATCTGCGGCAGGTCACGCCGGCCGTCGACCAGGATGACGTCCGCGCTGGGGGTGTCCACCAGGGCCGCGCCCTCGGCGGGCGCCACCCGGACGTTGTGGAGCAGCAGTCCGAGGGCGGGCAGCACCTCGGCGGAGGGTTGCAGCGCATTGGTGAGGAGGAGGAGAGAACTCATGCCCGGTGGTCCCCTTTCCGGGTCGTCGCGGTCGCGTTACGGCTGCCGCCACAGCCGGATGGCGCACGTGCTGAGGGGGAGGGGAGGACGACGGTCGGCCGCGGCGAACCGGGGGAGCGGACGGCGAGCAGGGCACGACGGCGGGTCGGCCGGGGGTCCCGCAACCCCTGGCGCACCGTTTCTGCCCTGTTCATCACCGCGAACCCTCCGGTCTGGTCCGGTGCCGGGTGGCGGCCCGGTGCCGGTGGCGGTGCCCCGGCCGGCCGGGGCACGTCGTTGTGCCGCGTCAGGCGGGGCGGTTCCTGCTGCGCGCCGGGGGTGGGCCGACGAATCGCAAGAACGTCCGTACTGGCGTCCTGAAAGCACAAAAGGACCCGGGGGCGACTCTGCCCGGATCCCTCTTGGTGGTCGAGGATAGCCGACCGCCCCCTCCACCGGGAGTGCGGGAATCCGGCGGTTCGCCCAATTCGGGCGTGCGCCGGGTGAGGCTGGACACAGCTTCGAGCGCCGGTCCGGCGCACCCCGGTGGCGCTCAGGTGCGTTTCTCCGTGCCGGCCCGGCCAGGGCGATTGCCGCTCGTGGCGGCGGACACGCCATCATGGGACGCGCATCGAAGTCGCTGTTCGGGTCCATCGTTCGGGTGGTCGGGCGGCCGTTGAGGTGTCGAGCCGGACCGGGACACCGGCACCGGGCGAGGACGACGAGAAGGGGTGGCCCGATGGGCGTGACCACCGAGCCCGCGAGCGGCGCCCGGGCGCGCGGGACGATCCGCTACTGGGCGGCGGCGAAGTCCGAGGCCGGGCTGGCCGAGGAGCCGTACGAGGCGGCGACCCTGGCGGAGGCGCTGACGGCGGCCAGGGAACGGCACGCCGACCGGCCGAAGCTCGTCCGGCTGCTCGGGCACTGCTCGTACCTGGTCGACGGGGCCCAGGTGGGCGGCCGCGACCACGCGACCGTCGCCCTGACCGAGGGCGGGACGGTGGAGGTCCTCCCCCCGTTCGCGGGAGGCTGAGCGGCGTGACGGACATGAACAACCCGAACGACCCGAACCGCGGCGGCTACGGCGGATGGCCGCAGCAGCCCCACCAACTGCAGCAGCCGTACCCGCCCCGGGCGCAGCAGCAGCACCCGCAGCAGCAGCACCCGCACCCGCAGCAGCACCCGCGCCCGCAGCAGTCGCACGTCCCGCCACAGCAGCCGGGCCAGCCGTCGCCGTACGGTTTCCCGGTGGACGACGCGGCGGCGACCACGGTGATGCCGCCGGTGCCCGCGTTCGACGACGCGGCCGCGACCACGGTGATGCCGCCGGTGCCGGCCGTGGACGACGCCGAGGTGACGGCGCTGCTTCCGCCGGTGGTGGTGTCCGGTTCGGTGCCGGTCGCGCCGCCCCGGTCGCACCAGCCCCACCAGCCGCACCAGCAGCAGTTCCAGCCGCAGCCCCGGCCCCAGCAGCCGCAACAGCCCCAGCCGTACCAGCAGCCGCAGCCCCACCAGCCCCACCAGTTCCAGCAGCCGCAGCCGCAGCCGCAGCAGTCGAGGCAGCAGCGGCGCCGGCAGTCGGAGCAGCCGGAGCAGCCGGTGCAGCCCCAGCCGGACCCGACGATCCAGCTCCAGCTCCAGCAGCCGTCGAGGCCGCGGGCCCGGCACGCGGCTCCCGCGGCGCAGCCGGCTCCCGGGCCGCAGCCGGCGGAGGCCTTCGATCCGCCGACCATGACGCTCAAGCGCCCGACCGCCCCCGGCGTGCCGGGTCCGGCCGGGGCCCCCGGCCCGCTGGGCGTCCCCGCCGCGGCGCCGTTCCCGGCCGTCCCGCCGCAGTCCGCGCCGCCCGCGGGCCCGCGCGGCCGGACCGGCTCGCCGATCATCGACCCGGGCCTGCAGCCGGCCCTGATCACCGCCGGTGCGGCCGCGCTGCTGGCCGGCGGTGCCGCGCTCGGGCAGGTCGCGCTGGCCCTGGTGGTCGCGCTGCTCCAGCTGCTGACGGCGGCCGGCTGGTTCCGGCTGAACGGCATGTGGCCGGCCCGGCAGGGCATCCTGCTCGCCGCGCTGGCCGGTTTCACGGCGGACGTGGCGGTGCTGCTGGCGGACTCCGACGGCGGCGTGGCGGCGGTGGTGGGCACCCTGGGCGGGTTCTTCCTGCTCGTCCTGGTGCTGCAGACGTTCCGTCCGTCGGACCCGAAGGAGCGGTTCTACGCGCTGACCGTGCTCGGCTCGGCCACCGTGGTGACCGCGCTGTGCACCATGCTGCTGCTGGCCGACTGGGTGCCGGCCGCGGTGGGCGCGGTGGCGCTGGCCACCCTGCTGGCCGCGGCGCCGCTGCCCGGACCGAAGCAGCTGGGCCCGGTGCTGGGTCTGGCCGCGGCGGTGGTGCTGGGCCTGCTGGTCGGGGCGCCGGTGGCGCTGGGTGCGCTGGCCGGGCTGGGTGCGCTGGTCGGCCGTCGGGTCGCGGCGTACGACTTCCCGTCCCGCTTCGTGCACATGACGGCGGGGGTGGCGCTGCCGCTGGCGGTGGCCGCGCCGCTGATCTGGATCGCCACCGAGCTGCTGGCCTGATCCTCCCGTCCGCTGCGCGCAGGGTCGGATTCCGGCTCCGGAACCATGTTCCGGAGCCGGACGTCGTACGGTCGTGCGAGGGCGGACGTGTCCCGCGTCCGCCGCGGAACGACGAACGACCCACTGCGAACGACCCACTGCGAACGATTTCAGCGACGAACGACCACAGCGAGCGGCGACGACGGGGGACACGATGCGCGGATGGCTGAAGGCCACGATCGGCCTGGCGGTGCTCTCCGGCCTGCTGCTGGGGGCCGACCGGATCGCGGTGGGCGTGGCCGAGGACGAGGCCGCCGACCGGATCGTGAAGAGCGGCCGGATGAGCCAGCGCCCGGACGTCTCGATCGAGGGCTTCCCGTTCCTCACCCAGGTGGTGTCGATGAAGCTGGACGACGTCCGGATCTCCTCCGACGGCCTGACCGTCGGGGACGGCAGTCACCAGGTGGCGCTGCACTCGTTCAAGGCGCAGCTCTCCGGCGTCAAGGTCAGCGACAGCATGAGCAGTGCCACGGTGGACAGCGGCACCGGCAGCGGGGTGATCTCGTACCCGGACCTCGCGCAGTTGCTGCCGCCGGCCTCCCAGCTGCTGCACGGGGCCAAGCTGCCGGTGGGCGGCAACTCGCGGCTGACGCTGTCCTACGCCGGTCCGGGCAAGGTCAAGGCCTCGCTGGGGCCGATCGCGATCGGCGAGGGCACCGTGCACAACAAGGGGAACACCGTCACGGTGGACGGCTTCCGGCTGAGCTCGCTGGCGGGGTTGGTGGCCGGTGCCACCAACCAGCAGCTGGAGCCGATGAGCTTCACCCTGGACTCGCTGCCGGCCGGGCTGAAGCTGGCCGACAAGGACGGCGGCAGCGGGGTGACGCCGTTGCCGGAGGGCCTCCAGCTGACCTTCGACGGCAAGGGCGTCAAGCTGCTGGGCTGATCCCCGGCCCGGTCCTGGTTTCCATCCCGGTCCCCGTCCCGGTCCCCGTCCCGGTCTCGGTCCCCCGAAACGTTCCGCTCCGCGAGACGCGCTGTCCAGCGCGGACCGTGGAGCGGTGCCGTTTCCGCCCCGCGCATGCGTTCGGACGGCTTCGATTCGGGCTCCCGCGGGCCCGTCCGGGGCAAAATCCCATCATGCGGTCGTTTCGATCCCACCATTCGATACGCTGATGACAGCGGGCCTCCGGTGTCCCTAGCATCGTCGGCATGAAGCGACAGACGGACCTCACGAAGCGGCGGGCGGTAGACCTGTGCCGCGTGTCCGCCTGTCTGTGTCGAATGCGCTGATTCGGCGCTCCGGCTGGGCAGTTGAAGCCCGCCGCCGATCTTTCCGGTGACCGCGTCCGGCTCTGTGAGCGGGCGGTCGCCGAGGTACTCCGCAGTTCACTGCCCGGCCGCGCCGGTCCGCCCCCTCGTCCCGGTATTCGGACAGGATTTCGGACCGCACCCACTCGGGCACCCTGCAGCACCCTCCTGAGCAGCACCTTCCGTACAACCGCCCTCGGATGGAGAACCCACCATGAGCCGCAGCGACGTCCTGGTCGACGCCGACTGGGTCCAGGCCCGCCTGGACGACCCGAAGGTCGTGATCGTCGAGGTCGACGAGGACACCTCCGCGTACGACAAGAACCACATCCGCAACGCCGTCCGGATCGACTGGAAGCAGGACCTCCAGGACCCGGTCCGCCGCGACTTCATCGACCAGGCCGGCTTCGAGGCGCTGCTCAGCGCCAAGGGCATCGCCAACGACGACACCGTCGTCCTGTACGGCGGCAACAACAACTGGTTCGCCTCGTACGCCTACTGGTACTTCAAGCTGTACGGCCACGGCGACGTCCGCCTGCTGGACGGCGGCCGCAAGAAGTGGGAGCTGGACTCCCGCGACCTGGTCGCCGAGGTGCCGGCCCGCCCCGCCACCGAGTACACGGCGCAGGCCGTCGACTCCTCGATCCGCGCCTTCCGCGACGACGTGCTCGCCGCCATCGGCACCCTGAACCTGGTCGACGTCCGCTCGCCCGACGAGTTCTCCGGCAAGCTGCTGGCCCCGGCCCACCTCCCGCAGGAGCAGTCGCAGCGCCCCGGCCACGTGCCGAGCGCCCGCAACATCCCGTGGGCCAAGAACGCCAACGACGACGGCACCTTCAAGAGCGACGACGAGCTCAAGGCGCTGTACGAGGCCGAGGGCATCGACCTGGCCAAGGACACCATCGCCTACTGCCGCATCGGCGAGCGCTCCGCGCTCACCTGGTTCGTGCTGCACGAGCTGCTCGGCCAGGAGAACGTCAAGAACTACGACGGCTCGTGGACCGAGTACGGCAGCCTGGTCGGCGTGCCGATCGAGCTCGGCAACTGAGCCCAGGCCCGACCCGTAAGTCAGAAGGCCAGTAAGTCAGAAGGTAGGCAGACATGTGCGGTGCGAAGGCCGGCGGCCCGGACCTGGCAGGAGTTGACGTGGCGAACGAGACGATCATCCAGGGTTCGGTGACCCGCGACGGTGAGCCGGTCAACGGCTACGTCCGGCTGCTGGACGAGGGCGGTGAGTTCACGGCCGAGGTGCCCACCTCGGCGACCGGCCAGTTCCGGTTCTTCGCCCGCCCGGGCAAGTGGACCCTGCGCGCGCTGGTGCCGGGCCAGACCGTGGACCGCCAGGTGGTGGCCTCCCAGGGCACCGCCGTCGAGGTCGCGATCGCGGTCTGACCGGAGCCGCGACGTTCCCGGATCACCCCGAGGGCCCCTGCCGTGCAGGGGCCCTCGGTCGTACCGTGGAGGGGTGCAGGCAAGGCGGCGGCGTCGCTACTACTTCGCCATGATGGGCGTGTGCCTGGGGCTGTTCGTCATGGCCTGGGGTGTGGTGCGGTTCTTCTCGGTCGGCGCGGCGATCGGCATGTGCGTGGTCGCGATGGTCATCCCGCCCGCCGCCGCGGTGTTCGCCAACAAGCGGGACCCGGACGACGACTGGTGGGACGACCCGCGCTGGGACGACCCGAAGTGGGACGAGCCCGGCCACGACCGGGACCGCCCCGACCACGAGGAGCACCCGTAGGGCCCGGGGGAGGCGTCAGTACACGAGCGCCTGGACGCCGTCCGCCATGATCTCGCTGACGAAGACCTGGGCGCCCGCGATGCGGACACCCTCGACGGTGTCCTTCTGCTCGATGCCGCGCCGGGCCGCGCACTGGGTGCACAGCGTCACCGAGCCGGCCGCCAGGATCGACTCCAGCAGGTCCGGAAGCGGTGCCGCGTGCGGCAGTTCGAACTCCGCCGCCCGGTCCGGCAGCGCGAACCAGGAGGACTCCCCGGTCAGCCAGAGCGAGACGTCGATCCCGCTGGCGACGGCCACCGCCGCCACCGTGAACGCCTGCGAGCACCGCTCCGGCGCGTCCGCCCCTGCGGTGACCTTGATGACCAGTTTCTTCGACATGGCGCCACCATAGAGGTCGGGCCGCCCCCGCCGTCCGGCATCCCCGGAACCCTTGGGCAAAGCTTGGGCAGCCGCGGGAAGGCGGCGCGAACCGCGACGTGGTGGGGCTCACCGCGACCGGCCGGAACCCGGCGGATAGAGTGAGCCGAGCACAATCCACCACACTGTCGCCGCCTGGGAGCCACCCGTGTCCGGTCTGGAAATCTTCTTCGACGGTCTGCTGGCCCTCATGGCCGTGCTGATCACCTGGTTCGCCATCTTCTCGGTGATGAAGCTGTACCAGGGCCAGCGCTGAGCCTGCCGTACGGTTGAGGCAGGCCCACACCGACGAGAACAGCGACCAGGAACATGATCGAGATCCCTTCCGACCTCCACAAGGACGTCGTCCCGCTCGCCTTCCTCCTCGGCACCTGGGAGGGCGCGGGCGTCTACGCCCCTCTGCCGGGTGACGGGGGCCCGGGCGCGGAGAAGTGCAACTTCGGCCAGGAGATCGTGATCCGCCACGACGGCCGCCCCTTCCTGGAGTTCCGCTCCCGCACCTGGGTGCTGAACGAGGAGGGCGAGAAGGTCCGTCCGCTGGAGAACGAGCACGCGTTCTGGCGCATCACCAGCAACCACGACGGCACCAGCGGCGCCCGGGGGATCGAGATCTCCTCCGTGCGCGACGACGGCACGGTCGAGATCTGGTACGGCGAGCTGGCCGACGGCAAGCCGCAGGTCGACGTCTCCACCGACGCGGTCGCCCGGATCGAGGGCTCCCCGGAGTACTCGGGCGGCAAGCGGCTGTACGGCTTCGTCAACGGCGAGCTGCTCTGGGTCGGCGAGAAGGCCGCCCCGAACGTGCCGCTGCGCCCGTACATGTCCGCGCAGCTGAAGAAGGTGCTCAGCCCGGCCCAGCTGATCAAGGACATCAACGACCTGCCGGACGACGGCATCGCGTTCTTCAAGTAGGCCGATGGCGCAGGCCGGTCGCACGACCGGCACTTCCGTGCACGAGGTAGGGACCGGCCCGCGGCCGGTCCCTACACTTGCCCCAGGACCCCCGACCATTGGCAGGGACGAGTACCGTGGCGGACACCGGCACCACCGACTGGCAGCTCTCCGGCGACTGGAAGGCCGACCTGCGCGAACGCGGGTACCGGCTCACCCCGCAGCGCCAGCTCGTGCTGGAGGCCGTCGACGAACTCGACCACGCCACCCCCGACGACATCCTCTGCCACGTCCGCCGGACCGCCAGCGGCGTCAACATCTCCACCGTCTACCGGACCCTGGAGCTGCTGGAGGAGCTGGGGCTGGTGTCGCACGCCCACCTCGGCCACGGCGCCCCGACCTACCACCTGGCCGGCCGCCACCACCACCTGCACCTGGTCTGCCGGGACTGCGAGCAGGTCACCGAGACCAGTACCGAGATCGCCCAGCCGCTGATCGACAGCCTGCGCGAGCGGCACGGCTTCGACACCGACCTCAAGCACTTCGCCATCTTCGGCCGCTGTGCCGACTGCACCGCCAAGGTCGCCGGGGAGCAGCCGTAAGCTGGCCGGTATGACCGGTGTGAAGAGCCCGCTGCTTTCCCTGCCCGGAGCCGTCCCCGCCGAGGGGGCCGACGAGGGTGTCGCCGCCCACTACGGCGACATCTTCCGCGAGCAACGCAACCTGTCGCAGGGCGCCGGCTTCGTCGACCTCTCGCACCGCGGCGTGGTCACCGTGACCGGCCCGGACCGGCTCTCCTGGCTGCACCTGCTGCTCACCCAGCACGTCAGCGAGCTGCCGCCGCAGCAGGCCGCCGAGGCGCTGGTGCTCTCCCCGAACGGGCACGTCGAGCACGCGCTCTACCTCGTGGACGACGGCACCACCACCTGGGCGCACGTCGAGCCGGGCACCCAGGAGGCGCTGGTCGCCTACCTGGACGGCATGCGGTTCTTCTACCGGGTGGAGGTCGCCGACGCGACCGCCGAGTACGCCGTGGTCCACCTGCCGGCGGGCTCCACCGCCTCCGTGGAGGGCGCCGCCGCCGTCCGCGAACTCCCGTACGGGCGTGACCTGTTCGTGCCGCGCGGCGAGCTGGGGCGGCTCACCGCCGGGTACGGCCCGGCGGCCGGGGTCTGGGCGTACGAGGCGCTGCGGATCGAGGGCCACCGGCCGCGGCTGGGCTTCGAGACCGACCACCGGACCATCCCGCACGAGGTGGACTGGCTGCGCACCGCCGTCCACCTGCAGAAGGGCTGCTACCGCGGCCAGGAGACCGTCGCCCGGGTGCACAACCTGGGCCGGCCGCCCCGCCGGCTGGTCTTCCTGCACCTGGACGGCACCGAGGAGTCGCTGCCCCCGCACGGCACCGAGGTGCGGCTGGCCACCGACCCGGACGGGCGGGCGCTGGGCTTCGTGACCTCCTCGGCCCGGCACCACGAGCTGGGGCCGATCGCGCTGGCGATCGTCAAGCGGAACGTCCCGGTGGACGCCGTGCTGCTGGCCGGGACGGTGCCCGGCACCCAGGACGTGATCGTCCCGCAGTAGGGGCCGCTCAGACCTCGACGAGGACGGTGAACGGGCCGTCGTTCACCAGCGCCACCTGCATGTCGGCGCCGAACCGGCCCGTCTCCACCTTGGCGCCCAGCGCCCGCAGCTGCGCCACCACCTCGTCCACCAGCGGTTCGGCGACCGGGCCGGGGGCGGCGGCGTTCCAGGTGGGGCGGCGGCCCTTGCGGGCGTCGCCGTAGAGCGTGAACTGGCTGATCACCAGCAGCGGGGCGCCGAGGTCCGAGCAGCTCTGCTCGACGCCCTCGTCGTTCGCGGGCAGCAGCCGCAGCGTCCAGAGCTTGCGGGCCAGCTGGGCGGCCTTCGCGGGGGTGTCGTCGTGGGTGACGCCGACCAGGACGCAGAGCCCCGGTCCCTCGATCGCGCCGACGGTCTCACCGGCCACGGTCACCCGGGCCTCGGTCACTCGCTGCACCACTGCTCGCATGCCGCCATTGTGCCGGAGCGCCGTACGGCCCCCGGAGGGCCCCCGGTGGCCCCCGGTGGCCGTGGGGGCCTCCCCGCGCATCGGCCCGCGCGCCCGTTGCCGCCGCGTCGGACGCCGTGCGCCCACCGCCCCACCGCCCCCGCGCCCCCGTCGTGCCTCCGGGCCCGTGCCGCACCCTTCCCGTGCGCCCCGGCTGCCTCCCCAGGGCGCACACCAGGGGCGCGTGAAGCGGCTCTGCGTGCCCCTGGGCGCGCGCCTGCGCCGAATCGGGCGCTGCTCTTCCTGCGGAAAGGACCGGTCATATCAGCCACCCCTGTTCGCCAGGGGGCCGTTCGGGTGCACGGGCGGTGCGCGTGCGCCGGGCGGGGTGGCACGCTGGTGGACCGTACGAAGGGTCCGGGGCGCCAGGAGGTCCGCCGCCCCGGGCCGGGTTCGGCCTGGCGGTCGAGCCGGTAGGTCAGGCGTCTGGCGGTGCCGCCCCGGTGGGCGGTCGCGGCCGGGGACCGGAGCCTCCGGGGGTTCCCGGGCGTGCCGGTGGACGGGACGTGCGGCCCGTCGGGGGACGGGCCGGACCGGCGGCAGGGACGGGGTGCCGCGAGCGGGCGGGATCGGACGACGTCAGGTGGTTGGGTGATGGACGCGAGCAGCGCGGCGCGGGACCGGTCCGGGCCGGTGGTGCGGCCCCCCGGGGGCCCGCACGGCCCGGCGGCGGGCGCGGGGGACGAACCCGACCTGGAGCGGCTGGGCCTGGAGCAGCTGCGGGTGCTGCGCCGGGAGACCCTGGAGCAGGAGGCCGACCTGTCGTACCTGCGGCGGTTGCTGCACGGGCGGATGGACATCCTGCGCGCCGAACTCGACCGGCGGCCCGGCGCGGGCCCGGTCCCTACCGCCGGCCCGCCCGGCCCCGAGCCGGCCCCCGGCGACCTGCTGGACCGGCTGCCGGCCATCCTGACCGACGCGCCCTCCACCGTGCGGCGCTCGGCCCGGCACGTCACCCTCGGCCCGCCGCGCACCCGGGAGTCCGGGCTGGAGGCGGACGCCCTGATGGGCGACGTCCAGCTCGCCGACCTGGCCGCGCACCCGGCCGAGGAACTGCTGGCCGCGCTGGAGCGGCTGCGGGCGCACGAGCGGGAGGTGTCCGGACGGCGCCAGCGGCTGCTGCGCACGGCCGACGGTTGCAATGCCGAGATCACCCGCAGGTACCGTGATGGGGAAGCACGGGTCGACGACCTGCTCGCAGGGGGGCCGCTCTGACCGGGTGAGTCGCCGCGGGCGGTGGGCCCGGCTCCCGCCCGGCCCACCCTCGCCCCGGAAGGCTCACCCGCCATGTCCCTGCCCGCCACCACGCCCGTTCTCGCCGAGGTCGTGCGCTCCGGTTTCGTCGAGGGCCGCCACCGCGGCTCCCTGGTGCTGCTCGCGGCCGACGGCTCGGTCGAGTTCGCGCTCGGCGACCCGGACGCCCCGGTCTTCCCGCGGTCGACCGCCAAGCCGTTCCAGGCGGTGGCCACGCTGCGGGCCGGGCTGGCGATCGAGGGCGAGCTGCTGGCGCTGGCGGCCTCCAGCCACTCCGCAGAATCGTTTCACCTCGATGGTGTGCGGAGCATCCTCGGCTCCGCCGGGCTCGACGAGTCGGCCCTGCGCACCCCGGCCGACCTGCCGCTGGACGAGACCGAGGCGGAGCTGCTGCTCGCCGCCGGCGGCGAGCGCGCCCCGATCCTGATGGACTGCTCCGGCAAGCACGCCGGCTGGCTGGCCGCCTGCACGGCCAACGGCTGGGACACCGCGAGCTACCTCGACCCGGCCCACCCGATCCAGCGGCTGGCCCGCGAGGCGCTGGAGGAGGCCACCGGCGAGACCGCCGCGCACGCCGGGGTGGACGGCTGCGGCGCGCCGCTGCTGGCCGTGTCGCTGACCGGGCTGGCCCGCGGCTACCGCGGCCTCGTGCTGGCCGCCGAGGGCACCGAGCCGCGTCGCGTCGCCGACGCGATGCGCGCCCACCCCGAGTACGTGGCCGGCACCCGCCGGGCCGACACCCGGCTGATGCGGGCGGTGCCGGGAGCGCTGTCCAAGATGGGCGCCGAGGCCGTCCAGGTGGTCGCGCTGCCGGACGGGCGGGCGCTGGCCTTCAAGATCGAGGACGGCGGCGAGCGGGCCCGCGGCCCGGTGCTGGCGGCGGCGCTGCGCCGGCTCGGGGTGACGGGGGCGGACGCGACCGTCGAGTGGATCGGCGCCGCCCCGCTGCTCGGCGGCGGCGTGCCGGTCGGCGAGGTGCGGGCGGCGTTCTAGGGCGTTTCGGGCGGTCGGCGGCCGACCCGTCCGGGTGCGGGCGGACCCGGGCCGGTGCACGGTGGACCGGGGGCCGTCGCACAGCTGAGGAGTCCGCCATGACCGACCATGTGTACCGGGTGACCGAGATCGTCGGGTCCTCGACCGAGAGCGTCGACGCCGCGATCCGCAACGGGGTGGAGCGCGCCTCCCGGACGCTGCGCAACCTCGACTGGTTCGAGGTCTCGCAGGTCCGGGGACACCTGGAGGAGGGCCGGATCAAGCACTACCAGGTGTGCATCAAGGTCGGCTTCCGGCTGGAGGACTGACCGGGCCCGGAAGCCCGACCGAGCCCGACCGGGCCCGGCCCGGCAGGACCGGCCCGGTTCAGCCGCGTTCCGGCAGCACCAGCGGCACCCCGGTGCGCGGGTGCGCCAGCACCTCCACGGGGTGCCCGTACACCTCGCTGAGCAGCGGGGCCCGCAGCACCTCGGCGACCGGCCCGTCCGCGACCGTCGCCCCGTCCGTCAGCAGGACCACCCGGTCCGCGTAGGCCGCCGCCAGGGACAGGTCGTGCAGCACCACGACCACCCCGTCCCCGGCCGCGGCCCGGGCCCGGGCGACCCGCAGCACCAGCTCCTGGTGGCGCAGGTCGAGGGCGGCGGTCGGTTCGTCCAGCAGCAGCAGCGGGGTGCGCTGGGCCAGTACCCGGGCCAGCGCCACCCGGGCCCGCTCGCCGCCGGACAGGGCGGTGAACGGGCGCCCGGCGAAGGCGGTGGACTCGGTGGCGGCCATCGCCTCGGCCACGGCCGCCGCGTCCTCGGCGGCCGCCGCCGTGCCCGCCCACGGCGCGCGGCCCATCCGGACCACCTCGTCGGCCGGGAACGGGAAGGACAGTGCGGCGGACTGCGGCAACAGCGCCCGGTGCAGGGCGAGTTCGGCGGCGTCGTAGTCGCTCGGCGGACGGCCGCGCAGGGTGACCCCGCCGCTGTCCGGCCGGAGGTCGCCGGCCAGTACGGACAGCAGGGTGGACTTGCCCGCGCCGTTCGGCCCGAGCAGGGCGACCACCTCGCCGGCCGCCACCCGGGCGGCGGCGCCGGCCAGCAGCGGGCGTCCGCCGACCTCCAGTCGGACGGCCTCGGCGGCGAGCAACTCGGTGCCGGGTACGGGTCGTTCGGGGATCTCCCGGTGGCGGCGCAGCTTCACGCCCAGCCTCCCTGCCTGGTCCTGGTCCGGCGCAGCAGCCAGAAGAAGAACGGGCTGCCGATCAGTGCGGTGAGCACCCCGAGCGGCAGTTCGGCCGGCTCGGCGAGGGTGCGGGCGGCGAGGTCGGCGACGACCAGCACCAGCGCGCCGCCGAGCGCGGAGGCGGGCAGCAGGAAGCGGTGGCCGGGGCCGGCGAGCATCCGCAGCAGGTGCGGGACGACCAGGCCGACGAAGCCGATGATCCCGCTGACCGCGACGGCCGCGGCGGTGAGCAGCGCGACGACGGTGATCAGCACCAGCCGCATCCGCTCGACGTCCACCCCGAGGTGGTGGGCCGGGCGCTCGCCGAGGGCCAGCAGGTCCAGCTTGCGGGCGTACAGCGGGGCGACGGCGAGGCCGGCCAGCGCGAACGGCAGGACGGCCAGCACCTTGCCCCAGGTGGCCTGGGCGAGCGAGCCGAGCTGCCAGAAGGTGACCTGGCTGATCGCGGCGGAGTCGGCGGTGAACAGCAGGATGCCGATCAGGGCGCCGCAGAAGGCGTTCACGGCGACGCCGGTGAGGATCAGCGTGACCACCTCGGTGCGCCCGCCGGAGCGGGCCATGGCGTACACCGCGAAGACCGTCAGCAGGCCGCTCGCGAAGGCGAAGGCGGTGACCGTCCAGCTGCCCAGGGCGTCCAGGCCGAGCACGATGCAGGCCACCGCGCCGACCGCGCCGCCCGAGGAGACGCCGATCACGGCGGGCTCGGCGAGCGGGTTGCCGAACACGCCCTGCATCAGCGCGCCGGCGCAGCCCAGCGAACCGCCGACCAGCAGGGCGAGCACCACTCGCGGCAGCCGGACGTTCCAGAGCACCGACTCCGGTACCCGGTCCAGGGCGTGGCCGCCGAGGCCGAGGCGGTGGGCGGTGGAGGCGAGGATGTCGCCGAGCGGGATGCGGTAGGCGCCGACCCCGGCCGCGAGCAGGGCGCAGAGGACCAGGGCGGCGGTGAGCCCGGCGGTGAGCAGGATGGTGCGGCGGACGGTCGGGAGGGCCTTCCGGCTCGCGGCGAGGGTCACTTGGCGTCCGCCGGGTAGAGCTGGGCGGCGATGTCCCGCAGCACCTGCGGGGTGCGCGGGCCGTAGCTGAGCAGTCGGCCGTCCTCGATCGAGACGATCCGGCGGTCGAGCCCGGCCGGGGTCTGGGCGACGCCGGGCAGTTTGAGCAGGCCGTCCACGCCGCCGACCGAGTCCAGCCCCTTGCTCATCACCAGGATCGCGTCGGGCGCGGCCTTGACCAGGGCCTCGCTGGTGAGCGGGGTGAAGTCGCCGGTGAGGCCGGCGGCGGTGCCGGCGTCCTCGCCGCCGACCGCCTCGATCAGCGAGCCGGCGCCGGAGGCGGGGCCGCCGAGCAGGTAGACGGAGGCGCTGCCGCGCAGGTAGAGGAAGGCGACCCTGGGGTGGCGGCCGGCGGCCGGGACGGCGGCCGTGGCCTCGTCGATCCGCTGTGCGGTGCGTTCCTTCAACTGCTGTCCGGCGTCGGGGACTCCGAGGGCTGCGGCGACGGTGTCGATGCGCGGGCCGACGTCGGCCAGCCGCTTGGCGTCGTCCAGGACGATCAGCGGGACGCCGGCCGCCCGGATCTGTGCGATCGCCTCGGCCGGGCCGGTGGAGCGGTCGGCGAGGACGACGGTGGGGTGCAGCGAGAGCACGCCCTCGGCGGAGACGTCGTGGGCCTGGGTGATCACCGGGAGCGCGGCGGCCTGCTGGAAGGTGGTGGAGACGTCCCGGGCGACCACCTTGGGGCCGAGGCCGAGGCTGAACACCAGCTCGGCGAGGCTGCCGTTGAGCGGGATGATCCGTTCGGCGCTGGTGACGGTGACCTGGCGGCCGTCGGCGGAGGCGGTGGTGGCCGGAAGGTGCGGGACGGGTTCGGTGGCGGGCGGCTCGACCGTGTCGGGTGCCCGGGAGGCGGTTGCCGTGACCGTTCCCCCGGCGGTGCCGCAGGCGGTGAGGGCGAGCAGCAGGCCGAGGGCGAGCAGCAGGAGGACGGGCCCGCGGGCCGCCCTGGATCGGATCGTACTGCTGCTCAACCTGGTTCCCTTCACGGGGAGTTGGTGCCGTGCTGCCCGGGGTGGGGGAGCGGGGCGGCGGGGGCTCTTGACTCATATATTAGGTTAGCCTTACCTCAGTTCCGCAAGGGGGTGGCCGTTGCCTGCCCCCCTGCGCCATCCCCCCGTGCCCCCCGAGGAGTGATCCGCCGTGCCCCTGTCCAGCCGGCTCCGCCGTCTGGCCGCCACCCTGGTGGCCGCCCTCGCCGCCCTGCTGGCGGTGGGCCTGTCACCGGGACCGGCGTCGGCCGCCGAGGGCAGGGTCTCCGGCGGGCGACTGGACTGGGGGATCAAGCAGTCCTTCCTGACCTACGTCACCGGGCCCATCGCCCAGGGGAGTTGGTCGCTGACCGGCGGCGCGGCCACGGTCGGCGGCAGCACCTTCCGGTTCCACTCCGCGAACGGCACCTACGACCCGGCGGCGGGTGCGCTGACCGCCGCCTTCTCCGGCGGCGTCCGGTTCACCGGGCACCGGGAGAACGGCGCCGACGCGCTCGACCTGAGCGTCGGCCGGCTCACCTTCAGGGCCGTCCAGGGCGGCGCGGCCGGGCTGTACGCGGACGTCAGCAGCAAGTCCAGGGAGACCGGCCAGGTGAGCAGCGCGAGCCAGGCCAGGCTGGCCGACCTCTCGCTGGCCGGCGTCGACCTGCGCGGCGCGGCCGGCACCCTGACGCTGAGCGGCGTCCCGGCGACCCTCACCGACGCCGGGGCGAAGGCCTTCGGCGGCTTCTACCAGGCCGGTACGGCCCTCGACCCGCTCACGCTGTCGGTCAACCTGCCCGCCGCCCAGGAGAAGCCCGCGGCGCCCGCGCCGGCCGCCACCCCGGCGCCCACCGCCGCTCCCGCGACCACGCCGACGCCGGTTCCGACCACCGGGCCGGCGTCCGGGCCGACGGGCGGGCCGACGGGCGGGCCGACCGCCCAGGCCCCGGCCCGCACCGGGTTCGCCGACGGCGCCCTCGACTGGGGGGTCCGCCGCACCTTCCGGGACTACGTCACCGGCGCGGTCGCCCAGGGCCGTTGGGAGCTCGGCGGCGGGGCGGCGGACGGTGGCGCGTTCTTCCGCTGGACCCCGGCCAAGGGCGGGTACGACCCGGCCACCGGCGAGCTGACCGCGGCCTTCACCGGCACCGTCCGCTTCACCGGAATGCGCGCCGGCGACGGCTACGGCCTGGACCTCACCCTCGCCAACCCCGGCGTCACCGTCTCCGGCGGCCGGGGCCGACTGCTCGCCGACGTCTCCGGCCGGACCCCGGACGGCGGCACCCGCCAGCTCCCCGGTGTCGAGCTGGCGACCTTCGACCCGGCCGGCCTCAAGGCCGAGGGCGGCCTGCTGCGGGCCGTCGAACTGCCGCTGGAACTCACCGAGGGCGGCGCCGAGGCCTTCGGCGGGCTGTACCCGGCGGGCACCGGGATGGACCCGCTGAGCTTCGCCGTCGCCCTCGACCCGGCCGCCGCACTTCCCCCGCTGCCCGACCTCGGCAGCGCTCCGGCCACCCCGCCGGGCGCGCCCGCGAGCCCCGCCGTCCCCCCGGCCGCCGCGCCCGTCGCCGCCTCCTCCTCGGACGGCGTCCCGGTGGCCGCCGTGGCCGGTGGCGCGGTGCTGGTGGCGGCCCTCGCCATCACCGGCGGCCTGCTCGTCCGCCGCCGTCGGGCGGCCGCCGCGGCCGGGGCCCCGGCCGCCGGGCCCGACGCCGACGAAGCGGCCTGACCCCTCCCGGGAGCGTCCCCCCGCTCCCTCCCCCCATCCGAACGGAGTACCCAGCATGTCCCGCAACCGCACCCGGCCGGCCGCCCTCGCGGCCGTCACCGCCGGTCTCGGCCTGACCGCCCTCGGTGCCCCCGCACTGGCCTTCGGCGCGGGCGGACCGAGCAGCGTCACGTACGACACCGGCGCGCTGGACTGGGGCGTGAAGGCGAGCTTCCGCTCCTACATCGAGGGCCCGGCCTCCCAGGGCGGCGCGATCGAGCTGACCGGCGGTGCGACCCGCAACGCCGACGGCACCTTCCACTTCGGCCTGGCGAACGCGGCGTACGACCTCACCACGCACGCGCTCAGCTCCTCCTTCACCGGCGGCGTGCACTTCACCGCCCACCACGGCGCCCTGGACGTCGCGCTCAGCGATCTGCGGATCACCACCTCCGGCACCACCGGCACGCTGACCGCCGACACCGCCTCCAAGGAGTCGATGGGCGCCACCGAGGTCACCCGCCGGGACGACGTGCCGCTGGTGACGTTCACCGTCGCGCGGGACACCACCAACGGGGTGCCCGCCGCGGCCGAGCTGACCGAGCAGGGGGCCCGGGCCTTCGCCGGCTTCTACCCGGCGGGGGCGGACATGGACCCGCTGTCGCTGCTGCTGAAGCAGGGCCCGGCCACGCCCTCGCCGACCGCGACGGCCACCACCGCGCCGTCCGCCACCTCCTCGCCGAGCGCGAGCACGAGCGCGAGTCCGAGCGCGAATCCGACCGGAAGCCCGAGCGCGACCGGAAGCCCCACCGCCACGCCCACCGCCGTGCCGACCTCGACCCCGTCCGGCACGCCCTCGGCCACCTCCTCGCCCTCGGCCGGCCAGTCGCCGAGCGCCACCCCGTCCGCGGGCGGCAGCCCCGGCACGGTCCCGTCCGGCCTGCCGGTGCTGAAGGGGGCGCTGGAGTGGAAGGTCAAGGAGAGCTTCCGCGCCTACCTGGCGTCGCCGATGGCCGCCGGGAAGGTCGAGTTCGGCGGCGGCGCGGCCGACTACCGCTTCGGCGGCGCCACCGGCGCGTACAACACCGCCGACCACTCGCTGACCGCCGCCTTCGACGGCTCGGTCCGCTTCCTCGGGCACCCCGGCAAGGACGGCTGGGCGCTGGACACCACGCTGTCCAAGCTGGGCCTGACGATCGGCCGGGACGGAGCGTTCCTGACCGCCGACGTCAACGGCAGGTCCCCGGACGGCGCGTCGACCTCGCTGCGCGGTGCCAGGATCGCCAGGCTGGACGTTCCGGCCTCCGCCCTGAAGCCGGTCGGCGGCGTGGTCACGCTGGCGAACGTCCCGGCCACCCTCACGGCCGAGGGCGTGCCGGCGTTCTCCAACTACCCGGCCGGTACGGCCCTGGACCCGGTCAGCGCCACGCTCGCCTTCGACAAGGACGCCGAGCTGCCGACCGCCCCGCCCGCCGGTTCCACCGGCGGCGGCTCGGCGGCCGGCGGCGGCCGGGGCGCCGGCAACGGTACGTCCGGTGGCGCCTCGCTGACCACGAGCGGCCTGACCGGTACGGGCGGCGGCTCGCTGGCCGCCACCGGTGCGGACACCCCGGTGGTCCCGTTGCTGGCCACCGCGGCCGGGCTGCTGCTGGTCGGCGGCAGCGCCACCGTGCTGGTGCGCAACCGCCGCGGTGCCGCCCGGGCCTGACGGCGGGCGGAGACGGCGACGGCCCCGGCGAGCAACCGCTCGCCGGGGCCGTCCCTCGAAAACCAGGGGGAAACGTTTATGCACTCAGCGGGTAACGCGCATCCAGGTCGCGGAAGACCGCCCCGTTGAGCACGAAGGCCCGCTTGCACTCCTCGACCACCCGGCGCCGCTCGACCTCGTCCATCGCCTCCCCGGCCGCGTCCAGCTTGGCCCGGTACTCGCGCTTGAAGGCCGCCGGGTTGTCGACCTCCTCGAAGACGTAGAACCGCACGCCGTCGCCCTTGCGCTCGAAGCCCCAGGTCTTCTCGGCCACGCCCCGGATGATCTGGCCGCCCGACAGGTCGCCCAGGTAGCGGGTGTAGTGGTGCGCGAGGTACCCGGCCGGCCACGCGGCGGCCAGCTCCTCCACCCGGGCGACATAGGCGGCGGTGGCCGGCAGCGGTGCCAGGCCGTCCCGCCAGTCGGGCCCGCGCAGGTGCGCCAGGTCGCGCTCGACGGCGGCGGTGCGCAGCAGGGCCCGGTCGATGAAGGGGCCCGCCAGCGGGTGCCGCGCGAGCTGCTCCGCCCGCTCCTCCAGGGCCCGGTAGACGGACCAGAGCTGGCCGGTGAGGTCGGCGTACGCCTCGATCCCGAGTCGGCCTCCCAGCAGCCGGCTCATGAACGTGGACTGCTCGGCGGCCTCGTGCTCCTCGCTGCTGGCGGTGCGGAGCACGGTGGAGAACGGGGCGGGCGCGGGCGTGGGCATGCGGCCTCCAGGGTTCGGGGTCGGCCGTTCGGAGTTGGCCGTGCGGGGTCGGCCGTTCGGAGTCGGACCGAATGTTTTGGTTAGCCTAACCTAACTTCACATCATGCCGACAGGGTGTCGGCAAACCGTCCCGTCCCCGGGAACGACAGAGGCCGGGGCCCGCGGAAGAAATCCGCGAACCCCGGCCCCGGGCTGTCCCGACCTGCCTCGAACCGCTCTCGATCGAATGAGATCGGAACGACGGCTCAGTGGCCGCCCTGCTCCGCCAGACGCTTGATCGAAGCGGTGACCTCGGCCTCGGCCTCGGCGCGGCCGACCCAGTCGGCGCCCTCGACGGACTTGCCGGGCTCCAGGTCCTTGTAGACCTCGAAGAAGTGCTGGATCTCCAGGCGGTCGAACTCCGACACGTGGTGGATGTCGCGCAGGTGCTCCCAGCGCGGGTCCGTCGCCGGGACGCAGAGCAGCTTGTCGTCGCCGCCGGCCTCGTCGGTCATGTGGAACATGCCGATGGCGCGGCACTTGATCAGGCAGCCCGGGAAGGTCGGCTCGTCCAGGATGACCAGGGCGTCCAGCGGGTCGCCGTCCTCGCCGAGCGTGCCCTCGACGTAGCCGTAGTCGGCCGGGTAGCGGGTCGAGGTGAAGAGCATCCGGTCGAGCCGCAGACGGCCGGTCTCGTGGTCGACCTCGTACTTGTTACGAGAGCCCTTCGGGATTTCGATAAGGACGTCGAACTCCAACGGTTCCTCCAAGGTAGGGACTGACAGAATCCAAGTGTCTCCTACGGGAGCGAGTGCTCGGGAAAGGGGCCGGTCGGTGGGAGCAGGGGGAGGGGCGGCGCGCCGTCGCGGGGGGACGGCCGCGGGGCTGGTCGGAGCGGCGCTGCTGGTCGTCGGTACGGTCCTGACCTCGGGTGGTGCGTACGCGCAGCCGTCCCCGCCGCCGGGCGGGCACAGTGCCGGGCGGGGAGAGGACGAGGACCACGACGGGCAGGGCGGCCGCGACCGGGGGAAGGGCGACCACGGGAAGGGCGGTGCCGGACCCCGGTCGAACGACGGTCCGGGTGCCGAGCCCACCCGTCGGGCCGCGCCGCCCGTCGCCTCCGCGCCCGCCGCCCCCACCGCCGGCGGCAGCGACGCGCCCGGCGCACGCCCGGCGCCCGCGCCGAGCGCCGTCCTGGCCGCCGTGGACGGCGACACGGGCGCCGCCGTCCCCACCGCGCAGGGCCTCCAGCAGGCGCTCGCCGCCGCCCTCGCCGACAAGAGCCTCGGCGAGGTCACCTTCGCCGTCGCGGACGCCGGCACCGGCCAACTCCTGTACGGCTCCGGGGAGAACACCCCGGCCACCCCCGCCTCCACCACCAAGCTGGCCACCGCGATCGCGGCCCTGTCCCTCATCCCGGGGGACACCCGGCTGCACACCCGGGTGGTCCGGGGCGCGGACCCGGGCACGATCACCCTGGTCGGCGGCGGCGATCCGACGCTCACCGCGCTGCCCGCCGACCAGGTGCAGATCGGCGGGCAGCCGGCCGACGCCGACACCGCCCCCGCCTCGCTGGACCTCCTCGCCCGGCAGACCGCCGACACCCTCAAGAGCCTCGGCACCACGACGGTCCGGCTGGACTACGACCTGTCGCTGTACGCGGGCAGCCCGCAGCACCGGAACCACGACGGGCAGAACATCGCCCTGGTGGTCCCGTTGATGGTGGACGAGGGCAGGGTGGACCCGAAGAGCCGGGAGGACGCGCCGGACCGGGTCGCCGACCCGGCGGCCGCGGCCGCCGAGACCTTCGCCGCCCTGCTCAGGGCCCGCGGCATCACCGTGACGGGCAAGGCCGCCCCCGCCGCGGCGCCCGCCCCCGCCCCGACCGCCTCCGGTCAGGCCCCGCTCGGCGAGGTCTTCTCGCCGACGGTCGCCCGGCTGGTGGAGCGCCTGCTGACCACCTCGGACAACCAGCTCGCCGAGGCGATGGCCCGTCAGGTCGCCGTCGCCGCCCACCAGCCGGCGAGCTTCGAGGGCGCCGCGGCGGCCGTCACCCAGGAGCTCACCCGGCTCGGGGTGCCGATGGGCGGCGTGGTGCTCAACGACGGCAGCGGCCTGCACCCGGGCAACGCGATCCCGCCCGCCGTCCTGACCCGGCTCCTCGCGCTGGCCGCCTCCGAGCAGCACCCCACCCTGCGCCCGGTGCTCACCGGCCTCCCGGTCGCCGGCTTCACCGGCACCCTCAACAAGCGCTACGGCTCCGGGTCCGGCGCCGCCGACGCGGCCGGTCTGATCCGCGCCAAGACCGGCACCCTCAACGGCGTCAACACCCTCGCGGGCACCGTCGTCGACGCCGACGGCCGCCTCCTCGCCTTCGCCGTCATGACCCGCACCACCGCCCCCGCCGACACCGCCCGTGCCGCCATGGACCGGGTCGCCGGCCGCCTCGGCGGCTGCGGCTGCCACTGACCCGGCCCCGCCCGCCCCGTCGCGCCGGCCGTGCCGATCGGCCGTCGGGGGAGAGGTCTTGGCGGCGGGTGGCTGCCGCCGGTGGTGGGGAGCACGTACGGTGAGGGCATGACGAGCGCGAGTGGCGGTGCTGACATGGTCGACTGGAGCCTCGCGGTCGCAACCGCGACCAGGTTGGTGCGGCCGGGGCCGGAAGTGAGCCGGGAGGAAGCGGCGGCGGTGGTCGCCGAGCTCCGCCGGCACGCCCTGGAGGCGGAGGAGCACGTGCGGGCGTTCACCGGCATGCGTTCGTCCAGCCTGTCCCGGGCCGCGGCGACGCCGGTGCTGGTGGTGGACCGACCCGGCTGGATCCGGGCCAACGTGGCGGGTTTCCGCACGGTCGTCCAGCCGCTGGTGGAGAAGCTCCAGGCGCGTCGGGCGAACAGCGCGACGGCCGGGGTGTTCGGCGCGGTGGGCGAGAAGGCCACCGGGATCGAGGTCGGGGCGCTGTTGGCGTTCCTGTCCACCAAGGTGCTGGGCCAGTACGAGACCTTCGCCCCGGCGGAGCCCCCGCTGGAGGCGCCGGACAGCCCGGCGGCGCTGTTCGACAAGCCGCGGCTGGGGCCGGACGGCCCCGGGCCGGGCCGGCTGCTGCTGGTGGCGCCGAACATCGTGCACGTCGAGCGGGAGCTGGACGTCGACCCGTCCGACTTCCGGCTCTGGGTCTGTCTGCACGAGGAGACGCACCGGACGCAGTTCACCGCGGTGCCGTGGCTGCGCGACCACATCCAGTCCGAGGTGCAGTCCTTCCTCTCCGAGACGGACGTCGACCCGGGCGCCCTGCTGGAGCGGCTGCGGGACGCGGCCGGTTCGTTCGGCGGCCTGCCGGGCGGCGGCAACCGGGAGAGCGCCTCCTCCGGGAACCTGCTGGAGATCGTCCAGTCGCCCGCGCAGCGCGAGATCCTCGGCCGGCTGACGGCCGTGATGTCGCTGCTGGAGGGCCACGCGGACGTGGTGATGGACGGCGTCGGCCCGGCCGTGGTGCCGACGGTCGCCGAGATCCGGGAGAAGTTCCAGCAGCGCCGGGACCGCGGCGCCAACCGGCTCGACCTGCTGCTGCGCCGGCTGCTCGGCATGGACGCGAAGCTGCGCCAGTACCAGGACGGCGCGGTGTTCGTGCGCGGCGTGGTGGAGCAGGTCGGCATGGAGGGGTTCAACCGGGTGTGGACCTCCCCGAACACCCTGCCGACCAAGGACGAGATCCACGATCCGGCCGCCTGGGTGGCCCGGGTGGCCCGCTGAGCGGGTGCTCCTGACGCGGGCGCGCCGTGAGCCGGGCGGCAAGCGGCGCGCGTCGGTCAAACCCGCTCGTACGAGTGGTCCAATCGGCCAGACGACGGGTGAAGAAGCGTTTCTTCATTCACCCGTACGTGGGACGGTGGTCGTACCGGTGGCGCGGGTGGCGTAGCGGGTCGCTCCTTTCTGCCACCATCTGTGAGCGCCCGGTAACAGGGCGCTCATGCGGTGCGCGGTCCCCGCCGCGTCCGCCGCGAGTCCTGTCCCCTCCGACGAGGAGTCTTCCGCCGTGGGCCCTCACCCCGCTGTCGCCGCGATACGCCTGGCCGTTCGCCGTACGCTCACCGACCTCGCCGCCGAGGCCGGTACCACCTTCACCGCGCCCGTGCGCGAGCCCCGCGAGCGCCCGGCCGGGGCGCCGCTGGTGGGCGCCGCGGTCGGCACCACCCTGATCGGCAACGCCGCGCGCCACCCCTCCGGGCTGCCCCGCACCCCGGCCGCGCCCGGTTCACCGCTGATCCTGGTCGCGGTCAGCGGCGGCGCGGACTCGATGGCGCTGGCCATCGCCGCCGCCTTCGAGGCCCCCAAGATCGGCCTGCGGGTCGGCGCCGTCACCGTCGACCACGGGCTCCAGGCCGGCTCCGCCGAGCGCGCCGCCCAGGTGGCCGACCGGCTGCGCACGCTCGGCCTCGACCCGGTGGAGGCCGTCCCGGTGCGGGTCGGCCGCGCCGGGGGCCCGGAGGCCGCCGCCCGGGACGCCCGCTACGCCGCCCTGGACGCGGCCGCCGACCGCCACGGAGCGATCGCGGTGCTGCTCGGCCACACCCGGGACGACCAGGCCGAGACCGTGCTGCTGGGCCTGGCCCGCGGCTCCGGCTCCCGTTCGCTGGCCGGGATGCCCGCCCACAAGGGCCGCTACCGCCGCCCGCTGCTGGAGCTGGACCGGGCCGCCACCCGGCAGGCCTGCGCCGCCCAGTCGATCCCGGTCTGGGACGACCCGCACAACTGTGATCCCGCCTACACCCGCTCGAGGGTCCGCCACGAGGTGCTGCCGGTCCTGGAGAAGCACCTGGGCGGTGGCGTGGTCGAGGCGCTGGCCCGGACCGCCCGGCTGTTCCGCGACGACGCCGACGCCCTCGACCAGTGGGCCTCTTTGGCCGAACGCGACCTCCGTACGGGCGACGGCGCCCTGGACGCCGTGAAACTGGCCGAACTGCCGCCCGCCGTGCGCCGCCGGGTGCTGCGCCGGGCCGCGCTGCGGGCGGGCTGTCCGGCCGGGGACCTGTTCGCCCGGCACCTGGAGACGATCGACCTGCTGGTCACCGGATGGCGCGGACAGGGCCCGCTGCACCTACCCGGGGGAGTCGAGGCCACCCGCAGGTGTGGCACGCTGGTCTTTCGGCGGCAGGGCGACTGACGGGCGAGGCATGCCCCGGGGGAGCCGACCGCCGGCCACACAGACCCCGAACGTTTGAGGACGTATCCCCGGTGGACCAGAACGACATGGGCGCTGACCTCGCGAAGGTGCTCATCAGCAAGGACGAGATCGACGCCAAGCTCCTTGAGCTGGCCGAGCGCATCGACCGGGACTACGCAGGGAAGGACCTGCTGATCGTCGGCGTCCTCAAGGGGGCCGTGATGGTCATGGCCGACCTGGCCCGGACCCTGCACTCGCAGGTCACCATGGACTGGATGGCCGTCTCCTCGTACGGCATGGGCACCAAGTCCTCCGGCGTGGTGCGGATCCTGAAGGACCTGGACACCGACATCGCCGGCCGTGACGTCCTGATCGTCGAGGACATCATCGACTCCGGTCTGACGCTGTCCTGGCTGCTGGGCAACCTGGGTTCGCGTGGTCCGGCCTCGCTGGAGGTCTGCACCCTGCTCCGCAAGCCGGACGCGGCCAAGGTCGAGATCGACGTGAAGTACGTCGGTTTCGACATTCCCAACGAGTTCGTGGTCGGCTACGGCCTGGACTACGCGGAGAAGCTGCGCAACCTCCCCTTCATCGGCACCCTCGCGCCGCACGTCTACGGCGGCTGAGGTCCCCGTTCGGGCGACGGGCGGGAACAGTGGGCCGTTCCCGCCCGTTGCACCCGGGAGACAGAGAACCAAAGCCGTGTCGCCGTGCTCCCGCCATGGGTGGGTCGGACTGCGGTACGGTCCAATAAACCGCTCTTCACATGAGCATCAATTCGGACGCGCCGCGGTCAACAGTCCCCGGCGCCGTTGAGTGGCAGGAGGGACGGGGCGGCAACGCCCCGCATGGATGGACGTCAAGCGATACTTCCGTGCGCCGATCATGTGGATCGTGCTGGCCGTCCTCGCCGTCATCGTACTGATGCAGGTCGTTTCGGACTCGAACGGCTACAAGACGGTGGACACCGGTCAGGTCGTCGCGGCGATCGACGCGCACAACGTCAAGTCGGCGCAGATCACCACCGGTGACTCGAACACGATCAAGATCCAGCTGAAGGACGGCGCCGCACTGCCCAGCGCCGGTACGGGCAAGGCCCCGTCCGGCACCAAGTTCCAGGCCTCGTACATCGGCGACCAGGGCGTCGCCATCGCCGACAAGCTGCAGGCGCAGGTCAACGACAAGGACCAGAGCACGCTCGCCGAGGGCTACACGATCAGCCCCGAGAAGCAGAGCACCTTCGTCAGCCTGCTGCTGTCGATGCTCCCGATCGTGATCATCGTCCTGGTCTTCCTGTTCCTGATGAACCAGATGCAGGGCGGCGGCTCCCGGGTCATGCAGTTCGGCAAGTCCAAGGCCAAGCTGCTGACCAAGGACACCCCGAAGACCACCTTCGCCGACGTCGCCGGCGCGGACGAGGCGGTCGAGGAGCTCCACGAGATCAAGGAGTTCCTCCAGGAGCCGGCCAAGTTCCAGGCCGTCGGCGCCAAGATCCCCAAGGGCGTGCTGCTCTACGGCCCGCCCGGTACCGGCAAGACCCTGCTGGCGCGCGCCGTCGCGGGCGAGGCCGGGGTGCCGTTCTACTCCATCTCCGGCTCGGACTTCGTCGAGATGTTCGTCGGCGTCGGCGCCAGCCGCGTCCGCGACCTCTTCGAGCAGGCCAAGGCGAACGCCCCGGCGATCGTCTTCGTCGACGAGATCGACGCCGTCGGCCGGCACCGCGGCGCGGGCCTCGGCGGCGGTCACGACGAGCGCGAGCAGACCCTCAACCAGCTGCTGGTCGAGATGGACGGCTTCGACGTCAAGGGCGGCGTGATCCTGATCGCCGCGACCAACCGCCCCGACATCCTGGACCCGGCGCTGCTGCGCCCGGGCCGCTTCGACCGCCAGATCGCGGTGGAGCGCCCCGACCTCCAGGGCCGGCTGGACATCCTCAAGGTGCACCAGAAGGGCAAGCCGATCGCGCCCGACGTCGACCTGTCGGCCGTCGCCAAGCGCACCCCCGGCTTCACCGGTGCCGACCTGTCGAACGTCCTCAACGAGGCGGCGCTGCTGACCGCCCGTTCGGACAAGAAGCTGATCGACAACGGCATCCTGGACGAGGCGATCGACCGCGTCGTGGCCGGTCCGCAGAAGCGCACGCGGATCATGTCCGACAAGGAGAAGAAGATCACCGCGTACCACGAGGGCGGCCACGCCCTGGTCGCGGCGGCCTGCCAGTACAGCGACCCGGTGCACAAGATCACCATCCTGTCCCGCGGCCGGGCCCTCGGCTACACCATGGTGCTGCCGGAGGAGGACAAGTACTCCACCACCCGCAACGAGATGCTCGACCAGCTCGCCTACATGATGGGCGGTCGCGCGGCGGAGGAGCTGGTCTTCCACGACCCGACCACGGGCGCCTCGAACGACATCGAGAAGGCCACCGCGACGGCCCGGGCCATGGTCACCCAGTACGGCATGACCGAGCGCCTGGGTGCGATCAAGTTCGGCAACGACAACTCGGAGCCGTTCCTGGGCCGTGAGATGGGCCACCAGCGCGACTACTCGGAAGAGGTCGCCGGGCTGGTCGACGAGGAGGTCAAGAAGCTCATCGACACGGCGCACAACGAGGCCTGGGAGATCCTGGTCGAGAACCGCGACGTGCTCGACAACCTGGTCCTGGAGCTCCTGGAGAAGGAGACCCTGAACAAGGAGCAGATCGCCGAGGTCTTCGCCCCGATCGTCAAGCGCCCGGCCCGGCCGGCCTGGACGGGTTCCTCCCGTCGCACGCCGTCCACCCGGCCGCCGGTGCAGTCCCCGAAGGAGCTGGCGCTCACCAACGGCGCCGCCTCCGTCGAGAGCGCTCCGGTGGACGTCGTGAAGCTCCCGCCGCTGCCGACGGCCGAGCCGCCGACCGAGGGCTGACCCCCGCTCCGCAGGGAATGGATGCCGCGTCACCAGGGTTTGTACCCTGGAGGCGCGGCATCCGTGCTGTTCAGCCAGAGTCTTCCGATACATAAGCGAGGCCCGCATGATCGACCCGGTGACGTTCGACGGTCCGCCCGCCGTCGGTACCTTCGACCAGAAGCGGGCCGAGGACGCCATCCGCGAGCTGCTGCTCGCCGTCGGGGAGGACCCGGACCGCGAGGGCCTGCGGGAGACCCCGGCCCGGGTCGCGCGGGCCTACAAGGAGATATTCGCGGGCCTGTGGCAGGAGCCCGAGGACGTCCTCACCACCACCTTCGACCTCGGCCACGACGAGATGGTGCTGGTCAAGGACATCGAGCTGACCTCGGTCTGCGAGCACCACCTGGTGCCGTTCCGCGGCGTGGCCCACGTCGGGTACATCCCGTCCACCAGCGGCAAGATCACCGGACTGTCCAAGCTCGCCCGGCTGGTCGACGTCTACGCCCGCCGGCCGCAGGTGCAGGAGCGGCTGACCAGCCAGGTGGCCGACGCGCTGATGCGGATCCTGGAGCCGCGCGGGGCGATCGTCGTGGTCGAGTGCGAGCACATGTGCATGTCGATGCGCGGCATCCGCAAGCCCGGCGCCAAGACCATCACCTCCTGCGTGCGCGGCCAGCTGCGCGACCCGGCCACCCGGGCCGAGGCGATGAGCCTCATCATCGGCCGGTAGGGGCCAGCGGCCGGCCGGGCGGTGCTCAGAGCACCTCGTGCTCCGCGTGCGGCGGGACCGGGGTGCCCAGCGCGTTGCGGCGCTCCGGCATCCGCAGCGTGACCATCCGGCGCCAGCCGTAGGCGCGGTCGTACAGGTAGAGCGCCCGCACCCCGAGGGTGACCAGGGCGAGCTGCCAGCGCGGCCAGCGCAGGATCCGGGCCATCCGGGAGGTGACGGCGAGGCCGACGTCCCGGTGGGTGCGGATCTCGCCGCGGGCGCTGGTCTCCAGGGCGTGCCGGATGTACGGGCCGTGGCCCTCGGAGACCAGCCGCAGCAGCTCCTCGTGGCAGTAGGCGAGGTGGTTGTCCTCGTCGGCGGAGATCATCCGCATCGCCCGGCCGAGGTCGGGGTTGTCCTGGTACACCTTCACCAGCCGGCGCATCTGCTCGGCGGCGCGCTGTTCGGTGACCCGGCTGTGCACGAGGTAGGTGATGATCTCGCGGTCGGTCAGCGGGACGTCGCTGTTCAGCCGCTCGTGCGGGAGGCCGACGCCCTGGCGCTCCAGCAGCATGCAGTAGTCCGCCTCGTCCGGCACCGGCACCTTGGGCAGGCCGCGCTTGTGCAGCAGCTGGGTGAAGATCCGGCCGTGCTTGCGCTCGTCGGCACCGTGCCGGGCCACCTTCGGGGCGAGGACCGGGTCCCGGGTGAGCGTGCTGATCCGCTCGTTCTCCCAGCCGCCCTGGTCCTCGCCGTCGGCCGCGATGCTGCAGAACAGCTGGTACGCCTGGTCGTTCCGGTAGATCTCGTCGAAGAGCGAGCGGGTGCTCAGCACGGTGCCTCCTGCACGGGTCCGGGGCGGTGCCCGGCGGTGGCCGACGGGCGGTCGCGATACGTTCCCCCCGGGCCGCCGGCCGTCCGGGCCGACCGGCGGGTAATCACTCACCTGTCCTAGCCCGGTCCTGGCCGGGTCCTCGCCGGGTCCTGGCCGGGCCTAGCCCAGGTGCGAGCCCAGCCATTCGAGGGTGGCCGGGAGCTCCCTGGTCCAGCTGTCGAAGTTGTGCCCGCCGTCGTCCAGGTAGAGCGAGTCGATCGTGAACTGCGGGTTGCCCGCCGCGGCCCGGGTGGCCTGGTCGACGAACTGGACGGTCTGGGGGTAGTCGCCCTCGGTGCGGGTGGAGACCGCCAGCAGGTTGAGCGCCGGGACGGGCAGGTTCTGCAGCCGCCAGCCGAGGTCGTGCTGCTGGGTCAGCGCCTTGTCGCCGTTGAAGAGGTCCCCGCCGGTGTAGTTGTCCTGGCGCACGGTGAAGTCGCCGTGCAGGCTCGCCGCGTTGCCGTAGACGTTCGGGAAGCGCATCGCCAGGCGCAGCGCGCAGCTGCCGCCGGTGGAGTAGCCGAGGGTGCCCCAGGAGCCGGCCGTGCGGCCGACCCGGTAGCTGCTGCGGATGGCCTCGGGCACGTCCTTGACGAACCAGGTCTCGGTGCGCGGCCCGCCGGGGACGTCCACGCACTCGGTGTCCCGGGACGGGACGACGGCCGGGCGGGCCATCACCAGGACGGTCGGCGGCATCCTGCCGGAGCGCTGCAGGTCGATCGCGGTCTGGGCGAACGGGAGCTCGTGCAGCAGGTTCAGCGTGGTGCCCGGGTAGCCGGCGATGGCCAGCAGGACGGGGAAGCGGACCAGGGCGAGCTTCTGGTCGAAGTACGCGGGCGGCAGGTAGACGAACATCTGGTCGGAGAAGCCGGTCTCCTTGCCGCTGACCCGGACCGACTCGATCCTGCCGACCTCCTCGGGCGGGCCCTTGGGCAGGTTGGTGATGGTCTCCAGGCCGCCCTCGGTGGTGGGCTGGACCAGCGCGTCGGAGACCGGGGTGCCGCCCTTGTGGTTCGCGCTGCCGGTCAGCGCGAGCTTGGCGCCGCCCGGACTGAGCAGGTCGTCCCAGGAGGTGTAGAACCCGAAGGAGTTGTTCACCGACAGCGCGAGCACGGCCAGGACCGAGGCCTGAACGACCGTCAGCAGTCCGATCCGGCCGAGCACCGGCAGCGGCCGCTGGGGCGCCAGCCGCGGCCAGACCCACAGGGTCGCGACGACTGCCGCGACGCCGAGTGCGAGCAGCGAGTTCACCAGCGCGTCGCTGGTCAGTTCCATGCCGTCGGCCTTCCGGTGGGACACGGGCGGTGCAGGCTTCATGGTCTGGCGGTCCGTCAGGCCCGGCCACCGCGGCTAGGCCGTCCGGACGCCCGGCGGGCTGGGAAGGGCGGGGGGAAGCGAAGGCAACCGGCGCCCTAGAATGCGGCGTCCACCGTACGTAACGCGTCCCGGAGGGTCCTGCCGCGCCACGCTGCGGCGGGCCCCCGGCTCCCACCGCCGGCTCAACCCGCAGCGCGACCACGGACCCGGTTTACCGATCGTTTCCGGGTCCTTGGTATGCGCATTGCCTGATGAAGGAATAGGCATGAAGGTCCATCACGCGTCCTCCCCCGGAGTGACAGGACACCGCACCGCAGCCTCTACGCTGAGCTTCCATGAGCGTTCCCGTGTCCGTTGAGCCGAGCCCCGAGCAGCCGCCGCGCCGTCGCCGCGGCCTGCAGACGCTGCGCAACCAGGCGTCCGCCGTCCCCAGGGCCTGGCTCCCTGGAGCGGTCGGCTACGCCTGTCTGCTGATCGGGCTCGTGGACATCGCCAGCGCGGTGTTCCCCAAGCTCCGGCACACCAAGGTGCACACCTTCGCGGGGCAGCTGCCGGGCGGCACCACCAGCCTGGCGGCGGTCGGCGCGCTGATGGTCGGCATCCTGCTGGTGCCGCTGGCGCACGCGCTGCGCCGCCGCAAGCGGCGGGCCTGGCGGGCGGTCTGCGTGCTGCTGCCGGTCAGCGCCGGACTGCACATCGTGCGCTGGCACCAGATCGGCCCGGCGGTCGTCTCGCTGGTGCTCCTCGTCGTGATGCTGGTCCACCAGCGCGAGTTCTACGCCAAGGCCGACCCGCGCACCCGCTGGCGGGCGCTGGTCAACCTGATCGTCATGGGCGTCCTCAGCGTGCTGCTCGGCCTGCTGATCGTGAGCACCCGGACCAAGTACGAGATCGGCCACCCCGGCCTGGCCGAGCGCCTGCAGCACGTCGGGTACGGGCTGTTCGGCTTCGAGGGCCCGGTCCGGTACAACAACGTCCGGATGTCCGACCTGGTCGCCTACCTGCTCGGCGGGCTCGGCCTGCTGACCGCCTTCACCACCGCCTACCTGGCGCTGCGCCCGGGCAAGCCGAAGCCCGAGCTGACCGCGGAGGACGAGGAGAAGGTCCGCGAGCTGCTCGGGCGGCACGGCGAGCGGGACTCGCTCGGCTACTTCGCGCTGCGCCGCGACAAGAGCGTGCTGTTCTCGCCCACCGGCAAGGCCGCGATCTCCTACCGGGTGGTCTCCGGCGTGATGCTGGCCTCCGGCGACCCGGTCGGCGACGTCGAGGCCTGGCCCGGCGCGATCAAGGTGTTCATGGCCGAGGCCCGCGAGCACGCCTGGGTGCCGGCCGTGATGGGGTGCAGCGAGGTCGGCGGCGAGGTCTGGACCCGCGAGGCGGGCCTGGACGCGCTGGAGCTGGGCGACGAGGCGATCGTGGACACCGCCTCCTTCTCGCTCTCCGGCCGGGCCATGCGCAACGTGCGCCAGATGGTCAAGCGGATCGAGCGCAACGGCTACTCCTGCCAGGTGCGCCGGGTCTCCGAGCTCACCGCGGAGGAGAAGTACCGGATCGCCGACGCCGCCGCCCGCTGGCGCGGCACCGACACCGAGCGCGGCTTCTCGATGGCCCTCGGCCGCTTCGGCGACCCGCTGGACGACGACTGCGTGGTGGTCACCGCCCACAAGGCCCCGGAGGAGGGCGAGGAGGGCGACGACCTGAAGGCCGTGCTGCACTTCGTGCCCTGGGGGCCGGACGGCATCTCGCTGGAGCTGATGCGCCGCGACCGCGCCGCCGACCCGGGCCTGAACGAGCTGCTGATCGTCGCCGCGCTGCAGGCGGTGCCCGCGATGGGCGTGCGCCGGGTGTCGCTCAACTTCGCGATGTTCCGCTCGGCGCTCGCCCGCGGCGAGCGGATCGGCGCCGGCCCGGTGCTGCGCGCCTGGCGCGGGCTGCTGGTCTTCCTGTCGCGCTGGTTCCAGATCGAGTCGCTGTACAAGTTCAACGCCAAGTTCCAGCCCGAGTGGGAGCCGCGCTTCCTGGTCTTCCCGAGCACCCGGGACCTGCCGCGGATCGGCTTCGCCGCGATGCAGGCGGAGGCCTTCATCACGCTCGGCATGCCGCGTTTCGGCCGCCGGCGCCAGCGCGAGGGGCTGATGCCGGTCCCGTCGACCCGCGAGGTCACCGAGGCCGCCTGAGGCCCGTCACCGCCCTCCGGGGCCGGCCCGCCGACACGGAACGGGGCCCCCGCCGAGCATCCTCGGCGGGGGCCCCGTTCGATAATGGGAAGCATGAACGATTCGCCGTCCTTCTCCCTGCCGGCCGGTCTGCCGCGGCTGGAGCGCTGCGCCGTGATGGGCGTGGTCAACGTCACGCCCGACTCCTTCTCGGACGGCGGGATGTGGCACGACCCCGCCAAGGCGATCGCGCACGGCCTCGCGCTGCGGGCCCGCGGCGCGGACCTGGTGGACGTCGGTGGCGAGTCCACCCGGCCGGGCTCGCAGCGGGTGTCCGAGGAGGAGGAGCTGCGCCGGGTGCTCCCGGTGGTGCGCGAGCTCTCCGACGCCGGGGTGATGGTCTCCGTGGACACCATGCGCGCCACCGTCGCCGAGCGCGCCGTCGAGGCCGGCGCCGCGATCGTCAACGACGTCTCCGGCGGCCTCGCCGACCCGGCGATGGCCCGGGTGGTCGCCGAGACCGGCGCGCCCTTCGTGGTGATGCACTGGCGCGGGCAGTCCGCCGACATGTACGCGACGGCGGTCTACGACGACGTGGTGCGCGACGTGGTCGCCGAGCTGACCGACCGGGTGGACGCGCTGCTGGCGGCCGGGGTCAAGGAGGACCAGCTGATCCTCGACCCGGGGCTCGGCTTCGCCAAGACCTCCGAGCACAACTGGGCGCTGCTCGGCCGACTGGACGCGCTCACCGCGCTCGGCCGTCCCGTGCTCGTGGCGGCTTCGCGCAAGCGGTTCCTGGGTACGCTGCTCGCCGACCCGGCAACCGGGGAACTGCGCCCGGCCCGGGAGCGCGACGACGCGACGGCCGCGGTGTCGGTGCTGTCCGCCCGGGCCGGAGCCTGGGCGGTGCGGGTGCACGACGTGTCCGGCACGGCGGACGCCGTCCGGGTGGTCGCGGCCTGGCAGCACGCGGCGCGGTTGGGGTGAGGGAGGGTCTGTGACAGGTGACGGCAGGTTGAGCGGCGGCACGGCCGGGCGGGCGCGCGAGGCGGACCTGGAGGCCGTGCTCGCGGCGAACAGGGGGCTCTACGAGGCGCTGGAACGGGGGGACCTGGAAGCGGTCGAGGAGGCCTGGCTGGGTGCCGCCGACGCCGACGACAAGGGCGGCGTGGTGTGCGTGCACCCGGGCTGGCCGGTGCTCCGCGGCCGGGCGCAGGTGACCAGGTCGTACATGCTGATCATGATGAACACGGAGTACATCCAGTTCTTCCTGACCGATGTCGAGGCCGAGGTGCACGGTGATGTGGCCCTTGTCACGTGCACCGAGAACATCCTGTCCGGCGGCGAGTCGGAGGAGGAGGGGGAGCTCGGACCGCTGGTCGGCGGAAAGGTCGTGTCGACGAATCTGTTCCGCCGTACCCCGGCCGGGTGGAAGCTCTGGTCGCATCACGGTTCACCCGTTCTGACCAGCGGGGACGACGACGAGGAGAGCTGATTCCGGCGGCCGCGGAAATGCCGTGCCGAAAAGTCGCCGGGAATTTCCGAGTGGTCACCGAACGTTCACGTCAATCGCCATATCGGTGCGCGTGGCGTCGGTTCGTGCCGGGTAGGACGGTCAGGCGTTGTCCGTGCTCGCGGGTAGATTCGAAACGGAGTGGCGGGCGTGCTGCCCGCCTTCGCCCTGCCCGTCCGTGCCTTTCGCCGGGTGGGGCCCGTCCGACTGGGAGCAGTGATTCGTTTGCTGGACCGCGTCACCCTGCGGGGGCTGCGAGCCCGGGGCCACCACGGCGTCTTCGAGCGTGAGCGCGTCGAGGGGCAGACCTTCGTGGTCGACCTGGTGCTGTACCTGGACACCCGCCCCGCCGCGGCCGGAGACGACCTCACCCGCACCGCGCACTACGGGCTGGTGGCGGAGGAGGTCACCGCGATCATCTCCGGGGAGCCGGTCGACCTGATCGAGACGCTGGCCCAGCGCATCGCCGACCAGTGCCTCAAGCACGAAGCGGTCGAGGAGGTCGAGGTCACCGTGCACAAGCCGGACGCCCCGATCACCGTGCCGTTCGACGACGTGACCGTGACCATCCACCGGGGCCGCGCATGACCCCCACCGCGCGCCCGGTATCCGATGTAGAGGACGTTTTCCGATGAGCACCAGCGACCAGACGGCTACGCCGAACGCGTTCGACCTGGAGGACCGGGTGGACTCCGTCGACACCACGCTGCACAGCCAGCGCTGCGCGGTCGTCGCGCTCGGCAGCAACCTGGGCAACCGGCTGGACACCCTCCAGGGCGCCGTCGACGCGCTCGCCGACACCCCGGGGCTGAGGATCAAGGCCGTCTCCGCGGTGTACGAGACGGAGGCCGTCGGCGGGCCGGAGGAGCAGCCGAACTACTACAACGCGGTCGTGGTGCTGCGCACCTCGCTGCCCCCGCGGGACCTGCTGGAGCGCGGCAACGCCATCGAGGACGCCTTCGGGCGGGTGCGGACCGTCCACTGGGGCCCGCGCACCCTGGACGTCGACATCCTGGCCTACGAGGGCGTGCTGAGCGACGACCCGCAGCTGCTGCTGCCGCACCCGCGCTCGCACGAGCGGGCCTTCGTGCTCGCTCCCTGGCTGGACGCCCAGCCGGAGGCCGAGGTGCCCGGGCACGGGCGGGTGGACGCGCTGCTGACCGCGCTGGGCGGCCCGGACGCGCAGGGCGTGAAGCGCCGCGAGGACATCCGGCTGACGCTGCCGGAGTAGGTCCGGGGCCGGGCTCGGAGGGCCGACGGCCGGGCCGTCGCCCGGGGAACTCGACCGGGGGCCCGGCCGTACGAGTAGGTGTCCGTCGTTCGCGCGGGTGTCCGCCCGGCCGGGCCCGGTACGGTGGCTTGGCGTCGCCGCGCCGGGCCACCGGGCGGGCGGCCGGTTCTGGTACCCGGGAAGGACCTCCTCCGAGTGAAGCTGCTTCGCCTCCGCCTGCTGATCGGCATCACCGCCGCCACGACGGCGCTGTCCTGGGCCGGCTCCAAGCTCTGGGCCTCCGTGGACACGCTGCCGGCCGTGCCCGCCGCGGCGCCGGTGGTGCTGGCGGCGGTGGCGGTGATCCTGCTGGCGACCGCGCTGTCGCTGCGGGCCCGGCTGAAGGCGGTGCGCGAGCGGCAGCCCGGGGCGAAGGGGGTCGACCCGCTGCTGGCGGCCCGGGCGGTGGTGCTGGGGCAGGCCAGCGCGCTGGTCTCGGCGGTGGTCACCGGCGTCTACGCGGGGGCCGGGATCTACCTGCTGGGCGAGCTGGACGTGTCGGCCCGCAAGGACCAGGCCGTGACGGCCGGGCTCGCGGTGCTGGCGGGGGCCGCGGTGATAGCGGCGGCGCTCTGGATCCAGCACGTGTGCAAGTTGCCGGAGAACCACGACGACCCGGGCGGTCAGGCGGCCTCGCACCGCTGAGGCGTCGCCGAGGTGTCGCTGCGGTGTCGCTGAGCGGCCCTTTCCTCGTGATCTTGGGTGAGAATCCGGGCACGTGCGGTAAGAACCGAACCCTGTCAAGGGCGGAAGGGGACCCTGGGCTGACACGGCCCCAATTCGCACGCTAGTTTCTTGGACATGTCTCGCGGACGCCACCGTCATTCCTCCGTCCTCGGCCGGGCCTTCCCCCCCACCGCCACCGGCGTACTGCTGGTCGCCGCACTGGCCGCTCTGCTTTTCAGTCAGGACACCATCCTGGTGCGCTCGGTGGGCGTCGCGGCGGTGATCGCGACGCTCGGCTTCGCGCTGCTGCTGCGCCAGCGGGACAAGGCGGCCCGGGCGGCCGCCGAGATGTCCGCGGCCCAGCGGATGCGCGCCGAGGAGCGGTTCGAGGAGCAGTTGGCCGAGGCCGAGTACGCGGCGGAGGTCGCCGAGGAGCGGGCCACCCGGTTCGGGCGGCGGCTGACGGCGGAGAAGTCGCGGCTGGCGAAGGCCGAGACCGAGATCGCCCGGCTGCTGCGCGAGCGGGCCGTGACCGTCGCCGAGCAGGCGCTCAAGGAGGCCGAGGCGGCCCAGCGGGCGCTCGCCGCGAGCCGTCCGAAGCACCCGGCCAGCCCGGCCGCGTACGTGCGGGCGGCGTCGGTGCTGCGGCACCTGGAGCGCCGCGCGGCGGAGCAGGAGGCGCAGCGGGCGCGTACGGCGGGTGCGGAGGTCGCCCTGCGGGCGCGTGCGGCGGAGCCGGCGGTCGCCCCGGCCGCCCCGGCGGTCGCGGTGCCCGCACCGGTGGCCGTGCCGGCTCCGGTGGCGCCCTCGGTGCCCACTCCGGGGCAGGCCCCGGTCGCCCAGTCGCCGGTGCGTCCCGAGCCGGCGCGTCCCGAGCCGGTGCGTCCGGAGCCGGTGCGCCCGGCGCTGACCGCGACGGTCGGTCAGCTCGGCGGGACTCCGGCCGTGCCCGCCGCGGCGCCCGCGCCGGGGGAGCGGCAGCGGCCGCGGCCGGCGCAGTCCGGGCAGGCGCGCGGGCAGGGCTTCAGCTTCTTCGGCCGCGGTTCGGCCGTTCCGGCGCGCCCGGCGGCCCCGGCGCCGGCGGTGGGCAGCGTCGCCGAGCTGGGGGAGCGCGCCGACCTGGCGGACGTGGTGGGCGACGAGGCGGTGGCCGCGAAGGCCGAGGCCGAGGCCCGGGCGGCGGAGCCGGCCGAGCGGCCCGAACAGGGCGAGCCGACCGTGGTGGACCTGACGCCGGAGGACGAGACCGAGCTGATCGAGCTGCCGGAGCTGCGCGCCTCGCGCTGAGGCGACCGGGCCCCGGAAAACGAGAACCGCGGGTGCGTCAGATCTGCACGCCGAAGTCCTGGGCGATGCCGGCCAGGCCGGAGGCGTAGCCCTGGCCGACGGCGCGGAACTTCCACTCCGCGCCGTTGCGGTAGAGCTCGCCGAAGATCATCGCGGTCTCGGTGGCGGCGTCCTCGGAGAGGTCGTAGCGGGCGATCTCGGCGCCGCCGGCCGCGTTCACCACGCGGATGTAGGCGTTGCGGACCTGGCCGAAGTTCTGGCCGCGGGCGACGCCGTCGTAGATGGTGACCGGGAAGGTGATCTTGACGGCCTCGGCCGGCAGGCCGGACAGGCTGATGTTGAGCGCCTCGTCGTCGCCCGCGCCCTCACCGGTGCGGTTGTCACCGGTGTGCACGACGGTGTTGTCCGGCGTGCTGGTGTTGTTGAAGAACACGAAGTGGGCGTTGGACAGCACCTTGCCGTCCGCGTTCAGGACGATCGCGCTGGCGTCGAGGTCGAACTCGGCGCCGGTCGTGGTGCGGACGTCCCAACCCAGGCCGACGGTGACCGCGGACAGGCCGGGGGCCTCCTTGGTCAGCGAGACGTTGCCACCCTTGGAGAGGCTCACTGGCATGACGATTGCAGTCCCTTCGTTCGCTTCGTGCGCTATTTCCCGGGACAACGCAATACTCCGGCGGCTTGGTTCCGCAGGAAGCGTGAATTCTTCGCGGGCGCCAATCGGAGGGCAAAGCCCGGGCAAAGCCGGTGTCAGATCCGCCGGAACCGGCCCTGCAGAGTCCAGATGTTCGGATTGTCGGCCAGGCCGGGGTGCATGTCGAAGAGGTCGGCCAGGGTGTCCTGGAGGAAGTCCCGGGCCTCGCGCCGCAGTTCGCCGTGGCGGACCACCACCGGCGGCTCGTCCGGCAGCCAGGTGGCGGTGACCTCGACCCAGTTGAAGCGGCGGGCGAAGCGCAGCAGCTCGGTGTTCTGGGTGAAGTCGAGGTCGGTGGTCTGCACCCGGGCGGCCCGGCCGCCGTCCGGGTCGCGGTCCAGGAGTTCGGCCACGTCGCACAGCGCCCAGGCGAAGTCGAGCACCGGAACCCAGCCCCAGGCGGTGGACAGGTCCGAGCCCTCGCCGTCCAGGTAGACGTCGCCGCAGAACAGGTCGTAGCGCAGGGCGTGCACGGACGCGGTGCGGTAGTCCGTCTGCGGGGGGTCGGGGAAACGGTTGGAGAGGGAGTAGCCGAGCTCGATCACGTACGCCATTGTCGGGGCTCGGGGCGGATCGGGGTAACCGGGTGCGCGGGCGCGGGGGCGTACCGATAACCGGGTGACCGGGCGGGCCGGGCGCGGGATGATGGACGCATGTCCGAGCCCATCCGCGTACGGGGGTCGGTGGTCGTCCCCGACGCCGAGCTCGTCTGGCGCTTCTCGCGTTCCTCCGGCCCCGGCGGCCAGCACGTCAACACCTCCGACTCCAAGGCGGAGCTGCGCTTCGACCTGGCGTCGACCGGGGCGTTGCCCGAGGTGTGGCGCGAGCGTGCGCTGGAGCGGCTGGCCGGCCGGCTGGTGGACGGCCGGGTGCTGGTGGTCCAGGCCTCGGAGTTCCGCTCGCAGTGGCGCAACCGGGAGGCGGCCGCGGCCCGGCTGTCGGCGCTGCTGAGCGAGGCGTGCGCGCCGCCGCCGAAGGCCCGGCGGGCGACCAGGCCGAGTCGGGGAATGGTCGAGCGGCGGCTGACCAACAAGCGGCTCCGCTCCGAACTGAAGCAGGGCCGCCGGGCGCCGCGCGGCGGCGAGTAGCCGGCGGGCGGTTCAGCCGAGGGTGCGGTAGCCGCCGCGGAAGTAGAGCAGCGGGCGGCCGGCCGGGTCGGGGACCGCGGCCTCCAGGACGCGGCCGAGCAGCAGGGTGTGGTCGCCGGCGGGTATCCGCTGCTCGGTGCGGCACTCGACGGTGGCCAGCGCGCCGTCGATCAGCGGGGCTCCGGTGCGCGGGCCGCGCCGGTGCGGGGTGTCCGCGAACAGCAGCCGGTCGCTGAGCCGGCCCTTCATGGCGAACCGGGAGCCGAGCGTCTTCTGTCCCTCGGTCAGCACCGAGACCGCCCAGGTGTCCGTCCGGGAGAGGACCTCGTCCATCCGGGAGTCCTCGCGGACCGAGATCAGCACCAGCGGCGGCTCCAGCGACACCGAGAGGAAGGACGTGGCGGTCATGCCGACGTCCTCGCCGTCCTCGGGGTCGTGGACGGTCACCAGGCTCACGCCGGCGGCGAGCTGGGAGAGGGCAGCCCGGAACTCGTCGGGCGTGGCGTGGGGGGCAGCTTCGGGCTGCGGGGACGGGTACACGTACCGCACGGTAGTCGTCACCCGGGAGGAACGGCATCGGGCCTTGGTCGTAGGACCGGCGCTCCGGCCGAAGGGTTGCGCCCGGTGGCCGAACTCACCCTCAGGAGTGAAGCGGCCGGACCGGCGGGCCCAGTCGGCTTCAGTCCGGGGCCCATGCGGTCGACCACCAGAAATGTGCCGATAGCGCTTTATGTCCCGCTATGGGACAGATGAACTGATTAAGGGCGCATTAGTGTCGTGTGATTTAAGTCACAAGTGATGGCCTATTGCTGACCGAGCGTGCCGAGCGCTGTGCTCCCTGTGATTCAGTTCTTCTGGCAATCGGACGATAACCAATCAAGAACTATCCGAAGCAGCCGGGGAGCCCCCGCATGGAAGCCGAGTCGGAGCCGTACGTCCGTCTCGCGACCCTCCGCACCTTGCACCGGGTCGTGGCGGACCTCAACGCTGCCCGCAGCCTCGCTGGCACGCTCCAGGCCGTTGTCGAAGGCGCGGTGCACGGGCTCGGCTTCGACGCCGCCGCCGTCAGCCTGGTCCGGCCGGACGGCGACCTCGTGGTGGCGGCCGTCTGGGAGCTGGAGGAGAGCCCGATGGGCGGCCCCTCTGTGCTGCTCGGCCAGGTCGGCTCCCGGGAGTCCTGGGACCGGCTGCTCGGCGTCAGCGACCACTGGGGCACCCTGCGCTTCCTGCCGTACGACCGCGGCTGGGCCGTCGCCAGCGACATCCCGCGCTGGATCGGGGACAGCCCGCTGCCGGTGTACGCCAACGACTGGCACCCCGCCGACGGGCTGCTCGCCCCGATGTACAGCGCCGGCGGCGACCTCCTCGGCGTCCTCTCGGTGGACCGCCCGCGCAGCGGCAAGCGGCCCGGGGCGTGGACCCGCGAGGCCCTGGAGATGTTCTCCCTGCAGGCCTCCATCGCGATCGGCAACGCCCGGCTGCGGGCCGAGATGCAACGCGCGCTGGCCCGCCTGGAGAAGGAGCAGCAGGCGCTGCGGGCCAGCGAGGAGAGCTTCCGCCAGGCCTTCGAGTACGCGCCCAGCGGGATGGCGATCACCGAGCTGCACGGCGTCGGGCGCGGCCAGCTGACCAGGGTCAACGACGCGCTCTGCCGGCTGCTCGGCCGGCCCCGGGCGGTGCTGCGGCAGCAGAGCTTCGCCGACCTCGTGCACCCCGAGGACCGGGCGCTGCTGGAGCGCACCAGCGCCGAGAGCGGCCGCGCGGAGCTGCGGCTGTCCCGGCGGGACGGCGGCTACCAGTGGGTCTGCCTGCGCAACTCGATCGTCGCGGACGCGGCCGAGGGCCCGAGCTTCCTGCTCACCCACGTCGAGGACATCGAGGACCGCAAGCGGCACGAGTTCCAGCTCGCCCACCGGGCCAGCCACGACGCGCTCACCGGGCTGCCGAACGGCGCCGAGCTCAAGACCCGGCTGGCCCGCCGGCTCTGCGCCCAGCCGCAGCCGGTCGGCGCCGCGGCCGGCCAGGTCGAGGCGGCCTACCCGCAGCCGTACGGCTACCCGGCCGACTCCTACAGCGCGCACACGGCGCACGAGCGGCTGGAGGGCGCGGACCCGTACGCCGGGCCGGTGCACGGCTACGGACTGCCCGAGGGCCTGCCGAGCGGGCTCGGCCCGGGCTACGGGGAGCACGTCCACGCGGTGGTCCCGGCCGAGTACGGGCCGGGCGGCGAAGCCTGGTCGGCGCCGTTCCGCTCCGGCGGCGCGGCGGCGGTGGACAAGGGGCTCGCGGTGCTCTTCTGCGACCTGGATGGATTCAAGTCGATCAACGACCGGTTCGGCCACAACGCGGGCGACGCGGTGCTGGTCGAGGTGGCCCGGCGGCTGAGCCAGGCCGTCCGGGACGGTGACACGGTGGCCCGGCTCGGCGGTGACGAGTTCGTGGTGCTGGCCGACGGGATCGGCCGCGAGGAGGCCAAGGACCTCGCCCACCGGCTGCGGGGCGCCATCATCCCGCCGATGCGGATCGACGGACGGGCGATGCGGGTGGGGGTGAGCCTCGGGGTCGGCTGGGCCGGCTGCGGGATGAGCATCGAGGAGGTGCTGCACACCGCCGACGAGCGGATGTACGACGAGAAGCGGGCCCGGGGCGGGGCGGTGCGCGGAGCGCGCGGCGAGCGCTCGCACCGGCGCGCGGGCTGAACCGGCGGACGGCCGGTGCGGGCTCGGGTCCGCCCAGGTCGGCCCGGGTTACCCGTGAGTTGTCAAGGGGTCTTTTCCCGCCGTCACATCCGACAGGTAGGGTTCCCGGTACGACAGCGTCCATGATCTGCGCCGCCCGCAGCTGGCGGCGCACCGGATGGGGGAGCAGACCACCGTGACGACCGCCGGCAGCAACGGAGTGCCCGAGGGCCAGGGGGGCGGTGCCCCGCAGGACGACGACCCGTTCGGCTACCTCTACCGCCCGGCCGACGGTTCCACCGGGCAGCCGGCCGAGCCGCAGCAGGGGGTCCCGCGCACGTCGTACAACCGCCCGATGGAGGTCGGGCGCGCGCAGTACGGCCAGCACTACCATCAAGGGGGGCCGCAGCGGGCGCAGCAACAGCAGCAGCAGCCGTACGGCCAGCAGGGCATGCCGCCGCAGGGGTACCCGGGCGGTCAGCCGCAGGCCCCGTACGGCGGTCAGCCCGGATCGCCGCAGCAGCCCGAGTACGGTGCCGCGCCCACCCAGCAGACCCGCTACGCGGAGCACTCCCGGCCGCAGCCGGGGGAGGAGCCGCGCAGCAGCGGCCGGAGCAAGGGCGCGGTGATCGGCGCGGTCGCCGTGGTCGCGGCGATAGCGATCGGCGCCGGCATAGCGCTCTCCACCGGGGACCCGGACGACACCAAGAACACCAAGGGCGGCGCCGCGACCACCGCCCCGCCGGCCCCCAACAGCCCGGCGCCGACGGCCACGAACGCGAGCGCCGGCCCCACGTCGAGCGCCACCGCCATCTCCGGGCCGACGAGCGTGGACGCGGGCCAGCTCCAGGCGCAGAACGCGCCGTCCGGCAACAGCGTCAAGGGCGCCAAGTCCGCCGACGGCAGCTACCTGACGCTCCAGCCGGGCGGTTCGGTGACCTGGACCGGCGACATCGCCACGGCCGGGACGTACAAGCTGAGCGTGCACTACAACTACTCGGGCGCGGACATCAAGGGCGGGGCCGCGGTGAACGGCAAGGACTGGCCGAGCGGGGTGACCTACAAGATCTACGGGGCGCCCCCCAAGGACCAGACCGCCGCCTGGTTCTCCACCTGGATACTCCCGCAGTTCCAGGCCGGGCCGAACTCGGTGACCTTCACGGTGCCCTCCGGGCCGATCCTGATCGACCAGATCACCATCGAGCCGAGCGGCTGACGCCGCCGCGGACGCGACGCGGCCGCCCGCCCCCGAGGGGGACGGGCGGCCGCGTCGTGTTCCGGGCGGGTCGCTCAGTCGGCCTTCACGGGCCGGAACGCCTCGCCGCCGAGCACCCAGCGGCCGCGGCGCATGACGGCGACCAGGTCGTAGCTCTCGGAGTCGACCACGACCAGGTCGGCGAGCTTGCCGGTCTCCAGCGAGCCGATGGAGTCGCTCAGGCCGAGCAGCCGGGCCGGGGTGGCGGACAGCGACTCGACGGCCTGGTTCAGGCTCAGCCCGTTGACGGTGACCGAGCGCTTGAACGCCACGTCCAGGGTGAGGGTGGAGCCGGCGATCGCGCCGCCCTCGACCAGTCGGGCCACGCCGTCCTTGACCTGGACCTGGAGGGGACCGAGCGGGTAGAGGCCGTCGCCCATGCCGGCGGCGCCCATCGCGTCGGTGATCAGGGCGACCCGGTTCGCGCCGGCGGTGCCGTAGGCGAGGTC
>NZ_JBHVJT010000049.1:0-8213 GCF_042798815.1 Kitasatospora sp. NPDC057738
GACCTCCTCGGGCGCGGCCCGTTCCGTCGTTCCGGCCGTCCGTTCCCGTCCACGGCTCGATCCGTACGGTTCGAGCCGTACGGTTCGAGCCGTACGGTTCGGGTCCTGCGGTTCGAGTCCTACGGTTCGAGTCCTACGGTTCGGGTCCTGCGGTTCGAGTCCTACGGTTCGAGCCGGTGCGGGCCCCGGAAGAGGAACGTCGCCTCACGGATCGACGGCAGGCCCAGCGCCAGCATGAGCAGCCGGCCGAGCCCCAGACCGAGCCCGCCGTGCGGCGGCGTGCCGTAGCGGAAGCAGTCGAGGTATCCGGAGAGCGGCCCGGTGTCCATGCCCTTCTCCCGGGCCTGGGCGACGAGACGGTCGTACCGGTGCTCGCGCTGGGCGCCGGTGGTGATCTCCACGCCCTTCCACAGCAGGTCGAAGGACTCGGTGACGGTCGGGTCGTCCTCGGGCCGCAGGTGGTAGAACGGCCGTACGGCGGCCGGGAACCGCGTGACGAAGACGAACTCGTGCCCGGTCTCCTCGGCGATCAGGGCGCACAGCGCGCGCTCGCCCTCGGGGTCGAGGTCGTCCTTGACGCCCTCCCGGTCCCAGCCGGTGGCGCGGAGCCGGGCCAGCGCCTCGGCCATCGTGATCCGGGGGAACGGCAGCCCGGGGACCGTGACCGCGGTGCCGAAGTGCTCGGCGATCGCCGCACCGTGGCGTTCGGCCACGGCCGCCAGGACGCGGTGCAGCATCCGCTCCTCGAAGGCCATCACGTCCTCGACCCCGTCGATCCAGGCGATCTCGACGTCGACCCCGGTGAACTCGGTGGCGTGCCGGGAGGTGAAGGACGGCTCGGCCCGGAACACCGGCCCGATCTCGAAGACCCGGTCGATGCCGCCGGCGATGGCCATCTGCTTGTAGAACTGCGGGGACTGGGCGAGGTAGGCGGTGCGGCCGAAGTAGCCGACCTCGAACACCTCGGCGCCCGACTCGGAGGCCGTCCCCATCAGCTTCGGCGTGTGCAGCTCGGTGAAGCCCTCCTCGGCCGCCACCTCGCGCATCGCCCGCTCGACGGTCGTCTGGACGTCGAAGACCAGGTGCTGGGAGGGGCGCCGGATGTCGAGGAAGCGCCAGTCGAGGCGCTGGTCGATACCGGTCCTCTCGTCGATCGGCAGCTTCGGCTCGGCCGGTGAGACCACCTCCACCCGGGACGGGACGATCTCCAGCCCACCGAGCTTGACCTGCGGGTTGGCGACGACCTTTCCGGTGATCTTCACGGCGGACTCGACCGTCACGCCCTCGAAGGCGGCCTCGACGGCATCGCCCTCCCCACCGCGGAGGTGGGTGACCTGCACGAGACCGGTGTGGTCCCGGACCAGCACGAACTGGATGCGCCGCTGGAGTCGGAGCGTGTTCACCCACCCGTAGACGGTGACCGTCTCTCCGAGGTGCGCGTGGAGCTCTGCGACAAGGGTGCGCGTCATGGCAGGGGACCCCCTGGGGTGCGGGCGCGTTGGTCGCGCCACGTCGACGGGCGGTAAACGGCCGCCCTGGGCGCGTTCACCGTAGAGGATCAAGCCCGCGGGAGTCGCCCGGATTTCCGCCGTGTCCGGGCGGGCGGACAGCGCCCGGCGGCCCCTTGCGAGGCGCAAGGGGCCGCCGGAACGATTCGGTTGTGACCGGCCCGGCTGTGCCCGGCTCGGCCCGGCTGTGACCGGCCCGGCTGTGACCGGCTCGGTTGTGCCCGGCCGAATGCCTCGGGGCCGCCGGTGCGGCCGCGGGGCCGTCAGTGCAGCCGCGACTGCCAGTCGGCGGGGACCTTGCCGGCCGGGCCCGGGGTGGGCTGGTCGGCCGGGTGGGCGGTGGGCGGCGCCAGCGGCGGGCCCTCGTAGTACGCGCCGGTCTCCAGGTTCCAGAACCAGTCCTCGCCGGGCTCGAAGCTGACCAGGAACGGGTGGCCGGCCCCGCGGGCGTGCTTCGTCGCGTGCTGGGCCGGGGAGGAGTCGCAGCAGCCGATGTGGCCGCAGGCCGCGCAGCGCCGCAGGTGGAACCACCACCCGCCACCGGCCAGGCACTCCGCGCAGCCCTCGCCGCTGGGCACCGCGGTGGGGTCGATCCCCGGGATCGGCTCGCCGGTCATACCTGCCTCCTCGGCTGGGCGGTCCGTCCCCACCAGCCTGGCCCGGTCGCGGTGGTGCTGCCAGTCCGGCGGGCGGCCGCGGCGGTGCCGCCGGTCCGGCGGGAGGCCGCGGCGGGGGAGGCGGCGGTGCGGGTCGGCCGCCGTCCGGACGACCGCGGGCCGGCTTCGTCCTACGCTGGCTGGAGGGAATCTCGGGGACCCGCCGGCCACCACCCCACGGAGTCGCCATGGCCACCACGAAATGGTTCTTCGAACCCAGCCACACCGGTGCGGAGTTCCGCGCGAGACACATGATGGTCACCTACGTGCGCGGCCAGCTGAAGAACGTGCACGGCTTCCTGGAGGTCGACCCGGACGCTCCGGAGCAGGCCAGGGTCGAGGCGACCATCGACGCGACCCAGGTGTACACCGGTTCGCCCGAGCGGGACGCGCATCTGCGCAGCGCCGACTTCTTCGACGTCGAGCACCACCCGACCTGGAGCTTCGTCGGATCGCAGGTCCACCAGGTGAGCGCGAGCGGCTTCGAGGTCACCGGCCGGCTCACGATCCGCGGCGTGACCCGCCCGGTCACCTTCGACGTGACCTACCTCGGGCAGTGGGACACCCCGTGGTGGGAGGACGGGCGCGACCTGGGCCCCCGGCGGCGCGCCGGATTCACCGCCAGCACCCGGATCAACCGCCAGGACTTCGGCGTGAGCTGGAACGACGTGGTGGACCGGGGCGGCACGGTGGTCGGCAACCTGGTCGACGTCGAGGTCGACGTCGAAGCGGTCCTGGAGAGCGCTCCCGAGGCCGAAGACGCCGCCCCCGGGACCGGAGGTGCCGCCGCCTGACCGGACGCCCGCAACCTTTCGGCCCGCCCACCGCATCACAGTGAGTGCAGGACCACGGGAGGGGGCGGCGCCGCACACGGATCGGTCCGCATTGCGTACGGACCACCCAATTCCCCCGCATTCATTCAGTGCGTACACGACCCGCCCTGCCGGAGCCGGTCCCCCGCCTGTTGCACAGCCGTGACAACCACGCCCGAAAAACCGTTCGGCCGGTGACTTTCACCGGTTAGCATTCCGGAATGGATTCGAATCACCCCCCGATATGGAGTTCCGCCGAGGACGCGGCCGCCCAGCCGCCCCGCAAGGCGCCGCTCCGGCTGGCCCGCTTCGGTGCGACCTTCCTGGGGGTGAGCGTGGTGTCCGGCGTCCTGCTGGCCGGCCTCGCCCTGCCCGTCGCCGGCGGCATCGGGCTGGCGGCCAAGAACACGGCGGAGGGGTTCGAGGACGTCCCCTCCGACTTCAAGACCCCGCCGCTCACCCAGGCCACCCAGATCTTCGACGCCAAGGGCGGGCTGATCGCCAAGGTCTACGAGCGCGACCGCACCGTCATCACCGCCGAGCAGATGTCGCCGTTCATGCGGCAGGCCCAGGTCGACATCGAGGACGCCCGCTTCTACGAGCACGGCGCCGTCGACCTCAAGGGCGTGCTGCGCGCCATCAGCAAGAACGCGGAGAGCGGCACCACCTCCCAGGGCGCCTCCACCCTGACCCAGCAGTACGTGAAGAACGTCAACGTGGAACAGGCCGGCGACGACCGGGACGCCGTCCTGGAGGCCCAGCGCAAGACCCTGGGCCGCAAGATCCAGGAGCTCAAGGTCGCCATCAAGCTGGAGGAGGAGGTGCCGAAGGAGCAGATCCTCACCAACTACCTCAACATCACGTACTACGGGAACGGCGCCTACGGCGTGGAGGCCGCCTCCCAGCGCTACTTCAGCAAGAGCAACAAGGACCTGACCGTCGCCGAGGCGGCCACGCTCGCCGGGCTGGTGCAGAACCCGTCCCAGTACGACCCGAAGCTGCACCCGCAGGCCGCGCAGAACCGCCGCGACACCGTCATCGACAAGATGCTGGAGAACAAGCACCTCACCGCCGAGCAGGCGAAGGAGGCGAAGGCCACCCCGCTGGGCCTCAACTTCAAGGCCCCGCAGAACGGCTGCATCACCGCGCAGGCCGGGATGGGCTTCTTCTGCGACTACGTGCGCCACGTGGTCAAGCAGGACCCGGTCTTCGGCAAGAGCGCCGACGAGCGCAAGAAGTTCTGGAACCAGGGCGGCCTGAACATCTACACCACGCTGGACCCGGACAAGCAGGCCGCCGCCCAGAACGCGGTGAGCAGCAACGTGCGGGTCACCGACACCGTGTCCGCCGCCGCCTCCATGGTCGAGCCCGGTACCGGCAAGATCCTGGCGATGGCCCAGACCCGCCCGTACGGCCTGGACACCAACCAGAACCAGACCGTCGTCAACCTCAACGTCGACGCGGCGATGGGCGGCGGCAACGGCTTCCAGCCCGGCTCCACCTTCAAGCCGGTCGTCGCGGCCGCGGCACTGGAGGCCGGCCTGCCGGCGACCCAGGAGTACTCGTCCCCCAACAAGCTCGAGTACCCGACGATGAAGACCTGCGAAGGGACCTGGAAGAACGACGCCCGGCCCAAGACGGTCGTCCCCAACGAGTCCGCGAGCGAGAAGGGCCCGTACCAGCTGAAGATGGCGATGGCCCTCTCGGTCAACACCTACTTCATCCAGATGGAGCAGGAGATCGGCCTCTGCGCGGTCAAGCAGATGGCCAACAAGCTCGGCATCACCACCAAGGCCAGCGGCAAGCCCCTGGAGGAGGTGCCCGCGATGGCCCTGGGCGTCGAGGAGATGAGCCCGCTGACCATGGCCAACGTCTACGCGACCTTCGCCGCCCAGGGCACCCACTGCGCCCCGGTCGCCATCAACCGGATCACCACCGTCGACGGCAAGGACGTCCCCGTCCCGGCCGGCCAGTGCGAGAAGGTGTTCTCCGATTCGACGGCGCGGGCGCTGAACACCGTCCTGAACGGCGTCACCGAGAACAACGGCACCGGCGCGGCGCTCAGCCTGGAGGACAACCGGCAGATCGCCGGGAAGACCGGCACCTCGGACCGCAAGCGGGCCGCCTGGTTCAACGGCTACACCCCGCAGCTCGCCACCGCCGTCTGGATCGGCGGCCCCCAGGGCGGCGTGGAGATGCGCAACATCACCATCAACGGGAAGTACCGCGCCGAGGTCTTCGGCGCCGACGGCCCCGGCCCGATCTGGCGGGACGCCATGAACCAGGCCCTGCGCGGCACCCCCAAGCAGTCCCTGCCGATGGCCGACATCCCCGACCCGGCGCCCAAGACCAACCCGAACAGCACCGGGACCGGGGCCCCCACCGGCCCGGCGCCCGGCGCGGGCCCGGCGACCGCGCCCCAGCCCGACCCGCAGCAGCCCGACCCGCAGCAGCCCTGACCGCGCGATCCCCACAGCACCTCGCCCCGCCGAGCAGCAGCTCGGCGGTGCGACGTGTTCGGAGCCGGTCCCGATCCCGGAGGCACCCCGTCGGCACCCGTCGGCATCCCGGCGGCATCCCGGCGGCCCCCCGGCGGCCCCCCGGGGGAGCGGGGAACCGCCGGAACGGGTCCTGCCGGGTGGGCCGTTACGGGGTGACGACCGGGAACTGCGGGTCGGGGAGGGTCAGCGTGCCGAAGACCCGGTCCGCCGCCTCTTGGGCGTGCTCGCCCTCCAGGAGGACCAGCTTGTCCTCGACCGCCGTGTCGAAGTTGCGCTTGAACCCGGGCCGCTCGGCCAGCTCGTTGAGCGTCCCGCGGGTCAGCCTGATGACGGCGTCCGGGACGCCGACGAGGCGGTCGCCGCCGTCGACGAAGACCAGCACCCCGTTGCGGAGCGTCGTGGTGCACCGGACGCCGGTCTCGACGCCGGTCTCATCGGTGAACACCCAGTCCAGCACGATCGGAACGCGGTACTGCTCGGCGGCCGCCGGCCCGTCCACGCTGCGGGCGAGCGCCGAGAAGTACTGCTCCAGGCTCGTGCTGCGGATCAGGTCGGACGAGGACTGGCTGAGGATCGCCGGCTGCGGACCGGCCACGACCTCCTGGGCGCCGACCAGGTAGGCGTTGCGCCAGGTGCCGTTCTCGGCGCCGTAGCCGAGCTGGGTGAGGACCCTGGCCTGGAGCTCCTTGGCCTGCTGGAGGGCCTCCGCGGAGATCCCGCCGTCCTGCGCCGCCGCGCCGAAGACCACGTGGTTCAGGAGCTCGGCCGCCCAGCGGAAGCCCTCCGGGGTGTCCTGGCCGTACGCCTCCGCCGCCCTGGCCACCACCGCCTCCGCGCCGCCCATCGCCCGCACGTAGGCCGCGCCCGCCTGCACCGGCGGCAGCTCCCACAGGTGGGCCGGGTTGGCGTCGTACCAGCCCATGTACCGCTGGTAGACGGCCTTGAGGTTGTGGCTCATCGAACCGTAGTAACCCCGGTCGTACCAGCGGTCGTTCAGGCCCGGCGGGAGGGTCTTCAGCTCCTCGGCGATCTCGATGCCGGTCTGGCCGGCGTTGATCAGCCGCAGCGTCTGGTCGTTGAGGTAGCCGTACATGTCGCGCTGCTCGTTGAGGAATTCGAGGATGCGCGCGTTGCTCGGACTCCCGGTCGACTCGTCCACCTGGGCCCACATCGGCCAGTGGTGCGAGGCGAACAGGACGTCGGTCTCCTTGCCGAAGGTCTGGATCGCCTCGGTGAGGTACTTCGACCACGCGTGCGCATCCCGGACCTGCGCGCCGCGCAGGCTGAGGATGTTGTGCATGGTGTGGGTGGCGTTCTCGGCGATGCACAGCGCCCTGGCGCCCGGCAGGTAGATGTTCATCTCCGCCGGGGCCTCGGTGCCCGGGGTGAGCTGGAACAGCAGCTGCACGCCGGCCAGCTCGTACTGGTACAGCCCCGGCCGCCAGGGGATGACGTGGGCCTGCTCGTTCCACTGCGCCTTCGGCACCGGCTGGTGCTCGGGCCCGCCGATGTGGACGGTCGGCGGGACGAGGGTCACCTCGCCGGTGGAGATGGTCAGGCCCAGGCCGGCACCGACCTGCCCCGTCGGCCCCTTGTCCAGCTGCGCCGCGTACATGTACTGGGCGCGCCGGGCCATCGCCGGGCCCGCGTAGATGTTCTCGCTGACGGCGTGTTCGAGGAAGCCCTCCGGCGCGACGACGGGGACGCCCGGCTCCAGCGGATCGCCGAGCTCGGCGAACAGGCCGCGCGAACCGCCGAAGTGGTCCACGTGGCAGTGGGTGTAGACGACGCCCTTGACCGGCCGCTGCTCCTTGGTGAGCTCGGTCCTGTCCCGGAACAGCCGGAGCGCGGCCTGCGCGGTCTCGTAGCAGGCGAGCGGGTCGATGACGACCAGGCCCTCGTCGGACTCGATGATCGTCATGTTGGAGAGGTCGTAGCCGCGCACCTGGTAGACCCGGTACGCCGGACAGCTGGTGACGTGGAACAGCCCGGCGACCGCGGTCAGTTCGCCCTGCCGGTGAGGCTCCCGTTGACCGTCGGCATCTCGGCGCGCAGGTCCGGGTCGAGGAACTCGTACGCGGTGAAGTCCCAGACCACCTCGCTCCCGCCCTTGCGGGACATGATGACCGGGACGTCCGGCGGGGCGATCATGAACCGGCTGGCGTCGGCGAAGTCCCGGCCGTCCTTCTCGTCGGCGGCCCGGGACTCCTCCGCGGCCTTCCGGTTCGCCGCGGCGACGGCGGCCGTGGGCTCGATGGGTTCGGTGTACTCGGGCGTTCCAGGCATGGCGAAGCCACCTCCACATCGTCTGTGTGAGCGTCGCAGCGCGACCCGGTCACGCTATGCACGCGCTCAGTCACTCACAAGCGCACCGATCGAGCCACTATCCGGACCAGAACGGCCGGAATCCGGTGCAAAGCCGCATCCGCGCGCACAGGAAGTCGATGCCGCCGACTTCCCGCACCCTCAGAGCGACCAGCGGACGGTGCTGCCGTCCGGCGCCGCGAAGCCCGCGAACTGCGTTCGCGGGACCCGAAGCCCGCATTCGGCCGCCACCCGGAGCTGGAACGGCTTGTACTCGGCATCCGCCGCGCGGCCCGGCGGCGGCAGCCACCGGCAGGGCAGCGCCGACAGCAGGCCGCCGAACCCCCGTCGTGCCTCGGCGGAGGCCACGCTGCGGGCCTCCGCCGACATCTCAGCGGGGAACTCCGGTGCGGTCGGGCGGCGGTAGTAGAC
>NZ_JBHVJT010000049.1:8223-10912 GCF_042798815.1 Kitasatospora sp. NPDC057738
CAGAGGAGAGCCGAGAGAGCTCTTGGTTGGGGGGGGGGGGGCCAAGGGGGGGGGTTTGAGCGGATGGGGGGGGGGGGGGGGGGGGGGGGGGGGGGGGCCCCCCCCCCCCCCCCCACGGCCGCGAGGTCCAGCGTGCGCCGTTCGGTGGCCAGCGTGCCGGTCCAGCCGGAGGCCCCGTCGAGGCCGGCCGCCAGGGCCAGCCTCGACGGGAACCACGCCGTGTCCGCCCGGAAGACGGGGGTTCCGCGCCGGTTCAGCTCCTCGATCACGAGGTCGGCGGTGGGATCGAAGGTCCCCGTCAGCACGAGGACGGCATCGGCGATCGGCATCTCAGTCGTTGCTGCTTCCCGGGTCGTCCGGCGCGTCCATCTGCCCGGAGGGCTGCGTCGGGCCGTAGGTCTTGGGCGGGTTGCTGGTCATGTAGACGCCGGGCGGGAGGCCCTCGTAGGTGCAGGTCTGCGTCTCGTCGTCGTAGCCGATGTCGGCGGGCAGGATCCCCCCGGCCCCGGTGACCGGGACGAGGAAGCGGAAGGCGAACGGCCTCCCGGGCCCGCTCTCGCCGTCCAGCCCGGGCATGGACGTCGCACCGGCGACACCCATCGGCAGCCGGGACTCGGCACGGTCGAAGACCGGGACGCCTCCCGGCCGACTCGGAACGGTGGTGGCCATGTGTACCTCCGCGTCGTCGCACTCATCGAATGGTGGGCGCGCACGACGGATTCCTGCGCATGCTGGACTCCCTGTGGCTCCCATCATCGGGCGAGCACAAATGTAGGGGTAGAACGCGGGTGGCCGGCGAGGATTTCCTGTTCGGTCAAAGGTCGACCCGAACCATGAAAGGTGAATGGTCACCGGGAAACGGAGCGAGGCAGGCCGAGATTTATTCCGTGCATTCACCCTCGCCTTTGCTCTTCACTCAAGTACTCGTCTCGAATGGATTCGATCATTCGGCGCATCTCGTCACCAACCATGGCCGCAGCCGCGAATCCATCGAACTTGCGGATGTACAACTCGACATCCCGCGGATCGGTGACCGCGACCTCGGCGTGCACGGTCTCCACCGTCACCGTGCGGTCGTCCCGGATGACGAAGGAGTGCGTCGGCACATCGGACTGCGGTGCGGACAGCGGCACGATCCGGATGTCGACATGGGGCAGGCGAGAGGCGGAGAGGATGCGGTCCAACTGCCCGGCCATCATCGCAGGCGGCACCAGACGCCACCGGAGAACGGGTTCGGTGATGACGAACCGCATTGTCTTCGTGGCGTCGTAGAGGGACTGCTGTCTGACCAGCCTCGCAGCGACTGCCCGTGCGAGCGGTTCCTCACCGAGTCCCTTCCTCCCGAAGACCGCACGCACGTACTCCGGCGACTGCAGGAGTCCCGGAACGAGGGAGGGCTGGAACACGCGGAGAAGCCTGGTGGAGTCGTCCAGCGCTTTGATCTGCTGCTGCTTGCGGTGGTACCCGAGACGCCGGACCAGGCGCCAGGCGGTCGCCTCTGTGGCCTGTGCCCGCGCGGCAGCCATGTACTCGGACTTGACCTCATCGGACACGCCTATAGCGGTGAGAATGCGGTCCACATCCACGACGGTGGGCGACACCTTGCCGGTCTCGATCTTGCTCAGCTTGCTCGGGGACATGACGGCACTGCGGGCCACCGCCTTGGCCTCCTTTCCGGAGGCCTGTCGCAGTTCCCGCAGCGCCGGTCCAAGCCGCGTTCTGTTCACTCGCTGTGCTCGGCCCACCATTCGGAGAACGGAATCGCTTGAGCCATCACGGTGTCGCGGCACGCCCTGAGTTCCGCGGCCCGGCCGCCAGTGAGGAATTCGACGCCGAGGTACTTGCCCCCGTCGTAGCTCATCGAGACCGCAGTCTCGTCGTCGAAGAGCCAGAAGTCCGGTGCTTCGGGAACGGGGTTCTCCCGGTCGGTGACGTCCAGGATGAAGAACTCCTCACCAGCCGTCATATTGCGGTGGTATCCCCATGCGAGCTCGAAGCGAAGGTAGTCCGTGAGCGGCCGCGAGAGGATGTGCACCCGGTACATGCGCTTGCCCGCCCGCGTGGCATCGGCCACTGTTCTGACCCATCCCGCGTTCTTGTAATCATCCGGCTGTTCCTCACCGGCGAGAAAGGCTCGGTAGGCGTCGACTCCACCGGACTGGCTGTAGTCGTCGAGCGTTTCGAGTCGAAAAGCCTCGCGCTCGAACGCCGAGAACCAATCCCCGAGAGTCCTAGATGAGGTTGTCACGGACGGCCTTTCGAATGAGTTCGACGGGAACCTCCACCAACATCTCGTGCGCCGGGATCTGGAGGCTGTGTTCGGTCACGAGCTCGCCCTGGACGGCGAGGGTGCCCCGGTCCGTCAGGTACAGCGTCGGGCACTCGCCCTCGTCGCAGGAACCTACAAGCCGTGTCAGCTCCACAGTTGCCTCCTTGCTCGCCGGGTCTCCGAACGATGCTCCCGGAGCTGATCCGGCAGAGGCAAGGGTCTCCCGTTGCCGGTACTGGAAACCGGGCTGATCTCGAACATATGCACCATCACGTGCTTCGACCGGTGGCTCCTTGCGGGTAGCGAGGAGCCACCGGGGGAGAAGCTTCGGCGGGGGGAAGGGGGAAAGACAAACTCCCCCTCCCGGGTCGTTTTGTGGGGGTTTTCCATCGCCTTTTGGGAGGGAGGCCCTCCGGAAGG
>NZ_JBHVJT010000049.1:10922-12373 GCF_042798815.1 Kitasatospora sp. NPDC057738
CGTTGCCACCTGGAAGAAACATCCCCCCTCGCTTCTCTACTTGTTTTCCCCTGGGGGGGAACAGCAACCCAGGGGGGGAAGCCCCCCCCCCCCGCCCCCCCCCCCCCCCCCCCCCCCCCCCCCGAGTTGGTGGGCGGGGGTTGTCAGCGCGCCTTGGGGAAGGCGGCTCGTAGGGCGGGGGTGCGGGTGAGGACGGCGACGGCGACCAGGGCGAGGGCGGAGAGGCCCTGGAGGACCGCGTACCAGACCGGGCAGAGGCCGGGGATCGCGTCGACCGCGATGATGGCGATCGGCATGACGGTGGAGAGCGTGCGGACCCGGTCGAAGGCCTTGAAGGAGCCGCCGGCGGCGCGGGTGGCCAGCCGGTGGAGGAACGGGGCGATGGCGAGGAAGATCACCGCGCGGATCCACATGAACGGGGTCGTCGGGTGGCCGGTGGCCGCCATCACGGCCACTGTGCCGAGGACGACGGCGCCGGCGGCGCCGAAGAGCACGATGCACTTCTTCACCGTGGTGAAGGTGTCCTGGTCGGTCGTGGTCGCCATGGTTCTTTCCCCTCCGTGTCGTTGTGGGAACGACGCTACGGAGCGGACGGGCGGCCGGGTATGGGTCCAGCCCCACAACGGGGTGGGGCTGGACCCACCCCCTCCAACCTGCGGATCCCCGGCGGAAATTGAGGGACGGTAGCCCACGTGCCATGGCTATGGTGGCCCGATGGCAGAGGTCAAGCCGGTCCAGGTCACCTTCGACTGCGCGGACCCCGAGCGCATGCAGGACGTCGAGGGCAACGAGTTCTGCCTCGACTGAGCGTTCCTGCCGGGATCCGGCAAGCAACTCGGCCGGGATCTTGCGGGATTCGGTCGGCGCAGGGCCCTGGGAGGCGTGGCTAGTGTGCTCGGGAGTGGACGTGAACGAACGTCCGTGACCTGGGGGGTGGGGGAATGACTCCACTGGGCTTGAGCGTGGCCACCTGGTGGTGGATCGTCGCGCTGACGACGGTGCTGTTCTGGGCGCTGGCGGTACCGCCGCAGCCGACGCGGACGTACCGGATCATGGTGTCCCTGGCGCCGCTGGCCGGAGCGCTCTTCCTGGTCGGCCGCTACCACACGAACGGGATGAACCCGGCCGGTGCGCTGTCCATGTACTCGCTGGCGATGCTGTCGATGGCCCTCGGGACGGCCGGGCACCTCGGGAAGCTCGCGCGCCGGCAGCTCGCGGCCGACAAGGCCGGCGACACGGACGAAGTGCCGCTCACCTGGGGCTTCATGGTGCAGCTCTTCCTGTGCCTGACCGCGGGCATGGTGGTGTACTTCGTGATCCAGCCGTAGGCACCGTCCGCATCGGCCGGTGGGCCCCCACCAGGGGGGAGGGGGCACCGAGAAGAAACAGCGCCGTGTTGTGAAGGGAGATGAACAATTGAGCCCCCCTCCTCCCCCCGGATCCTTTTGGAA
>NZ_JBHVJT010000049.1:12383-62078 GCF_042798815.1 Kitasatospora sp. NPDC057738
CCCGTTTCGATCTGGTGGGAGCTCTTCCGGGGGACGACAGGCACCACGAAAAAGCACGCGTACGGCGGGGGGGGGGGTTCGCCCCTCCCCCCCCCCCCCGCTTCCCAGGTCTCCTTGAGGAGCTCGTACTCGACTTCGCCGTGCTCGGACCCCGGGATCGACTCCGGCCAGTCCCCGAAATAGCTGCGGAGGAACGACAGTCCCGACTTCTCCATCACCCGCCGGGACCCCGTGTTCACCGCCATGGTGTTCGCGGTGACCCGCTCCACCCCGAGGTCGGCGAACCCCTTGTCGATCAGGGCCAGCGAACCCTCCGTGGCACAACCTCTGCCCCAGGCCGACCGGTTCAGTCGGTAGCCGAGTTCGACCACGGCCGGATCGTGGTCGTCGAGCGGACGGAGCTCGAACCAGCCCAGAAACGTGCCGGTGGTCTTCTCCTGGGCCGCCCAGAAGCCCCGGGTGCCCGAACACGGGTGGACGTGGAGGAGGCGGGGCAGGGTCCGCGTGCGGATCGCCTCGCGGTCCGCCGGCTTGCCGCCGTTGATGAAGCGCATGACCTCGGGGTCGTTGTCCAGCGCGAAGAGGTCGTCGACGTCGGTGTCGGTGAACGGCCGCAGGAGGAGACGCTCGGTCTGCAGGAAGGGATGCATCCAGCGATCTTCATCGGGTGCCGCCGAACCGGCCATCGATTTTCCGGCGGCCCCTTGCGGAGGAGCAAGGGGCCGCCGGAACGGTTCGCTAGGCGCGGGAGGTGGCCAGGCAGTCGAACTCGCCCGCCTTCGCGCCCTGGAGGAGGGCCGCGAAGTTGGGGGCAGTGGTGCGGACGATGACGTCGCCCTCGTCGGACTCGCGGAGTTCGATCACACCAGCGATGGCCCGCACCTCTACGCATTCGGAGTTCGCGCCAGAGTAACTGGACTTCTGCCACGGAGAGTTAGGCATACTTGCTTTCCATATCCTTCTTGATGGATCGAATGAACTCCCGGGATTCACCTTCCGAGAGGGCCGCCGAGTCGATCCGAGCGAGCAGGGTGCGGAACCGGGTCATGTGGGCTGGCGCGTCAAAGAGCACGTTGCCGAGCCCCGAGTCCATCTGCGCTGTGTCGAGCTCAGGAATCGGCCCTTCGGCATAGGTGAAGTTCTCGTGCGTGAGCGGCAGCGTGTCGACCTCGAACAGCACAACTCGAACAGAGATGGTCGGCAGCTCGGAAGCCTCGATGAGACTTCCGAGCTGCTCGGCTTGAACCTTTGGTCCACTGAACTGCATACGCAGCGCTGCCTCATGGATGTATGCCAAGTACGGCGTTTCGCCGGATCGAACGACCCTCTGCCGCTGCATCCGAAAGGATGTCCGCAGATCGACCTCGTGGCACGGGAGAGGCGGGAAGTTTCGCGCGAAGACGGCCGATGCATAGGCGTTGGTCTGGAGCAAGCCCGGGATGAAGGCCATCGTGTAGGTAGAGAGCCCTCTCGCCCGCCCCTCGATCTCTGCAACCTCAAGAAAGTCGGGCGAGAGGTTTCCGCGGTACTCCTCCCACCAACCGCCCTTGTCCCGGTCCGTGATGATGTCCGCCAGCGCGTCGATCAAGGGCTCGTTGACGCACATGCACAACGCGGCGATCGTGCGCAGGCGTTCGACGCTGATACCGGTCCTGCCGCTCTCCATCTGGGTCACGTGGGCGGGATTGATGCCCAGTGCGCGGGCGAGTTGGCTGCCGCCGAGGCCGGCCTGTTCCCGCATCCTGCGAAGTTCGGCACCCAACCTCAACTGGCGGAGTGTTGGGTTCGATCGAAGGGCCATGGGACCAGTCTGCCAGCCCCGTTCGGGGGAACTTCTCGCGGATCGCCACAAATCTGTGGCGATGCGCGCTATCGTCATCCTCAGAACGATCCGATGGATCGTCAGACACGCTTTGGTTCAGCGCAGTAGGCGCCTGCTGCCCGCCCGCCGAAGAGCAACCACCCCCTGGCCTGGCTCACGGCTTCCCCCTCCACACTCATGCCTCTCGGAGGTTCCTGTGTGCACCCTGAACACCCCCTCCCTCACCCTCACCCGGCAGGCCCTGCGGGACGTCCTGACCCGCGCCGCCTGGGACACCGAGACCATCTTCAACGCCGAACTCGCCCTCGGCGAACTCATCGTCAACGCGTGGCGGCACGCTCACACCGCCTCGCCCGTCGTCTACTTCTCCCTTGACGACCGCACCCTCCGGGTCTGCGTCGCGGACGAGAGCACCACCCTCCCCCACGGGAAGGACCTCCCCCTCCTCGCCGAGACCGGCCGGAGCCTCCGGCTCGTGTCCGGGCTCACCCACCGCTGGGGCGTCGACCCCCAGAAGCGCGGCAAGACGGTCTGGTACGAGCTGGACTCCGTCGCGTGACCCGCGAACCGGTCGCGCCGGACGACCCCCGGATGCGGGACTTCACCGCCGCACACATCACCGTGCTGCTCGGGGAGTTGCACCGGCGCGGTCTCCCGTACGGGCTGCTCTGGGGTTCGGCCTCGGCCGGCGAGACCATCCTCGACGGGCGTCTCCTGGTGGACTTCGGCAACGCGCCCGTCAGCACTCTCCTCAACCTCCTCCACCTGCTCCGGGACCTGGACCGGGAATCGGTGTGGAACCGGTGAGGCGCCTCGAACCGCGCTGAGCACATGCGAAGGCCCCCGCCCACCGAAGGGGCGAGGGCCTCGCGGTCGTCCGTCGGCTCCGGGTCAGCCGCCGGACGGGTTCCTGGGAGCACCGCCACCGGCCCCGGCACCACCGCCGAAGCCGCCACCGCCACCACCGCTACCGCTACCGCCGAAGCCGCCCGCTCCGGCGGCGCCTTCGACGAGCTGGCTGGCCGTGTAGCCACCGTTGGCGTCGGGGGTGCCGACGACGGTCACGCTCTGGCCGGGCTGCAGGTCTCCGACCTTGCCCTCCTTGTTGAGCTGGACCTTCGTCGCGTCGCCGGTGGTGACCTTGATGGTGTTGCCGTTGGTGTCGGTCAGGTACACCGTGTTGCCGTCGACGGCCTTGACCGTGCCCCGGGCGAAGCCGGCCTGCCCGCCCTTGCCCTGACCGCCCTGGCCTGCCCCTTGGCCCGCCCCCTGCCCGGCGCCCTGCCCCTGCCCGCCACGCCGGGAGCCGTTCTGCCCCTGCCCGGAGCCGCCTCCCGGAGCCGCCGCGGCGGCGGCCGGCCGGGCGGAGGACTTCCCGCCGCCCGGAGTCCCGTTGTTCTGCTGGTACCAGACCCCGCCCGCGAAGGCCCCGGTGGCGATCACGCCGCCCGCCAGCAGCAGGCTGAGCCAGGGCAGCTTCCGCCGGGGCGGCGCGGCCAGTTCGGCGCTCACGTCGCGGGCGTCCGGCGGGGTGGCGAGCAGGGCGAGCTGCTCGGCGGGAGTGCCGGTGTCCGGGCTGACCGTGGCGATCTCTTTGCTCATGACAGTGGAGTCCTACTCGTGCCGGAGGGCGTCGATCGGCCGCAGCGACGCGGCCCGGTTGGCGGGGTAGCTGCCGAAGAACAGCCCGATGGCGACGGCGATGGCGAACGCGCCGAGCACCGATTCGGGGATCACCACCGGCTTGATGCCGACGATGCTGAAGTGCGAGCCGGCGATCCCGGCCGCCACGCCCAACCCCGCGCCGATCACCGACAGCAGCGTCGACTCGGTGAGGAACTGCCCGAGGATGACCGCGCGCGGCGCGCCGAGCGCCTTGCGGATGCCGATCTCGCGCGTCCGCTCGGTGACCGTCACCAGCATGATGTTGGTGATGCCGATCCCGCCGACCAGCAGCGAGATCGCCGCCACCGCGCCGAGCAGCACGGTGAAGGTCTTGGTGGTGCTCTCCCGCGCCGTGAGCAGCGAGGCCTGGCTGGTGATCCGGAAGTCCGCCTTGGCGGGGTCGGCGATGGCGTGCGTGCCGAGCAGTACCCGGGTGATCTCGGACTGGGCCGCCGTGGTGCTGTCGGCGTTCGAGGCTTGCACCAGGATCTGGTTGACCGGGCCGAAGCCGGTGAAGGCGTTCTGCACCGTCGGGAGCGGGGCGACGACCACGTCGTCCGGGTCGGTGAAGCCGCTGCCGCCCTTGGCCTGGAGCACGCCGACCACGGTGAACGGCGTGCCGCCGAGGACGACGGACCTGCCGACCGGGTTCTCGGTGTCGAACAGCTGCTTGGCGGTCGTCGCGCCGAGCACCGCGACCTTGCGCGAGGCGAGCACGTCGTCGTCGGTGAAGTACTCGCCGTGGGCGACCTTCTGGTTGGCGGTCTCGAAGTACGACGGGTAGGTGCCGACGATCGAGCCGGGGCTGTACGAGATGTTCCCGTACAGCGCCGTCCCGCTGGTGGTGACCACCGGGGCGACCGACTTGATGGCGCCCGAGTCGCCGTCGCTCGCCAGCGCCCTGGCGTCGGCGACCGTGAGCTTCTTGACCGCGGAGGTGGCCCGGGAGCCGCCGTTCGCCGAACCGGAGCTGACCGTCAGCGAGTTGGTGCCGAGCGAGGTGATCGAGTCCTTGACCGCCACGGACGAGCCGTTGCCGACCGCCAGCAGCAGGATCACCGAGGCCACGCCGATCAGCACCCCGAGCATGGTGAGCGCCGAGCGCACCTTGTTGGCGGCCAGGCCGCCGACCGCGAAGCGGAGCGTCTGCCAGAGGATCACGCCGACACCTCCGCGACCGCGGCCTGCGCGAACGCCGCGTCCAGGAAGGGCGGCGGCCCCTCCACGGGCGCCTGCCTCAGGTCGCTCACGATCTGCCCGTCGACCAGCCGCAGCACCCGCTTGGCGTGCCGGGCGACCTCGTCCTCGTGGGTGATCAACACGACCGTGCGGCCGGTGGCGTTGAGCCCGTCGATCAGGGCGAGCACCTCCTCCGTCGAGCGGCTGTCGAGGTTGCCGGTCGGCTCGTCGGCGAGCAGCATCGCGGGCGCCGTCACCAGCGCCCGCGCCACCGCGACGCGCTGCTGCTGGCCGCCGGAGAGCTCGTTGGGCTTGTGCCCGGCCCGCTCGGCGAGCCCGACCAGCGACAGCGCGGCCATCGCCCGGCGGCGCCGTTCGGCGGTGCGGACGCCCGCGTAGGCGAGCGGCAGCTCGACCTGGGCGAGGGCGGTGGTGCGGGGCACCAGGTTGAAGGACTGGAAGACGAAGCCGATCTTGCGGTTGCGCACCAGTGCGAGCTGCTGCTCGTCGAGGTGTCCGACGTCGGTGCCGTCCAGCAGGTAGCGGCCGGCGGTCGGGACGTCCAGGCAGCCGAGGATGTTCATCAGGGTGGACTTGCCGGAGCCGGAGCTGCCCATCACGGCGACGAAGTCGCCCTGCTCGATGTCCAGGTCGACGCCCTGCGGCTCGCCGGTCTGCGGGTCGGCGGGGCCGCGCAGCGCGTGCACGGTGGCGTCGCCGTGCCCGTACGCCTTGGTGAGCCGGCGGATCCGGATCACCGGGACGGGATGCGCGGGGACGCGCTTGTCGATGACGTGACGCATGATCGGTCTCAGCCCTTGCCGCCGCGACCGGCCCCGCCGCCGGCGCCACCGCCGCCGGAGCCACCGCCCGGGAAGACCCCGCCGCCCGCGGCTCCGCCGGCCCCGCCCCGGTTGCCGCCGAGGCCCGGGAAGGAGGCGTTCGGGAAGCCGTTGCCGCCGCTGGTGGTGGGGAGTTCGACCTTGTCGCCCTCCTTCAGCCCGGAGACCACCTGCACGGTGCTGTCGCCCTCGACCCCGACGCCGACGGTGACCCGCTCGGAGGCGCCGTCCGGCTGCACCAGGGTCGCGGTGCGCGACGTTCCGGTGCCGGACAGGGCGGAGGTGGGCAGCGAGAGCGCGTTGTCGGCCTCGCCGGTGATCACCTGGACGGTGGCGCTCAGGCCGGTGCGCAGCGTGCTGGTGTCGCCGGTGATCTGGAGCGTGGCCGCGTACTGGACGGCCGCGGAGCCGGCCGCGCCGCCGGAGCCGCTGCCGGTGGGCAGCGAACTGACCGACAGGACGGTCGCGTTGAGCTTGGTGTCGGACTGGGCGTTCAGGGTGACGGTGGCCGCCTCGCCCTTCTTCAGCTTGAGCGAGTCGAGCTCGGAGAAGTTCGCGGTGACCTGCATCCCGGCCGGGTTGGTGAGCACGATGAAGCCGCTCGGAGCGGACGTCGAACTCGCGCCGCCGCCCGTGGACTTGGTGGAGGAGGACGAGGAGCCGGAGCCGGTGGCCCCGACGGTGTCGCCGACCTTGCCGGAGACCGAGGCGACCGTGCCGTCCACCGAGGCGGTCAGGGTGGTGCCGGTCAGCGCCGCCTGGGCGTTGGCGAGGTTGGTCTGCGCGGTGGCGACCTGCTGCTGGGCCTGGGCCACGGCCGCGTCGTCGACCTTGGTGGTGGTGATGGTGGTGGTCTGCGGGGCGGGCGTACTGCTCCCGCCCGCCCCGTGGCCACCGCTGCCGGCCCCGGCGCCCGGAGAGGCGGCGGAGGTGGCGCCCGGCAGTTGCTCGGTGGTCGTGGTGGTGACCCCGGCCTGGGCCTTGGTGAGGTTGGCCTGGGCCGTGGTGAGCGCGGACCGGGCCGCGTCCACCTGCTGCTGGGCCGCCGTGGTGTCGACGGTGGCGAGCACCTGGCCCTTCTTCACGGCGTCCCCGACCGCGACCTCGACCGCGGTGAGCCTGCCACCGGTGGTGAAGTCCTGGGCCGCGTCGGTCGGTGAGACCAGGGTGCCGGATCCGGACACGGTGGCCAGGACGGTGCCCTTGGACACCGTCGCGGTGCGGGCCACGGGCTTCGCGGAAGCCGGGCCGGAACTGCCGCTGACCGTGGCGTACACCAGGGCGGCACCGCCCAGCAGGGCCACGCCGAGCGCGGAATTGACGAGGACGGCGCCTCGCCGCCGTGGGAGCACCTTCATGCGGGACAGCTTCCCGGGGCCCTCTTGCGGCGTCCTGGACGCCGACTGGGAGAAGCCTGACCGGCCGGATCCGGGCATTGCGGACAGAGCGTCCCTCCCGTGCGGGCGCCTTGGCCGCCCCGTGGGCGGCCGTTGGCGGAACTCCCAGCGGGCTCCCAGCGACCTCCAGGCATCCGGCAGGACGTTCTGAGGGCGTTCTCACGGAGTCGGGCCGGGCCTGCGGCAGCCGTGCGGAACGCGGCCACCGACGCGGAACGCCGCACGGCCCGGGACACGCCGAGGGCACGGGGCACCCCGGGGGGACGGGGCACCCCCGGGGGACGGGGCACCCCAAGGGCGCGGAACGCCGCAGGGGCGCACCGGAGAACCGGCACGCCCCTGCGATCACCGACAGGACGTCAGAGCGACTTGCGGAAGGCCTCCGCCACCGACAGGAAGATCGAGTTGCCCTCGGCCTCGCCGATCGACACCCGCACGCCCTCCGGGAACGGCCGCACGATCACGCCGGCCTCGGCGCACGCGGCGGCGAACTCCGGCGAACGCTCGCCGAGCCAGAGCCAGACGAAGTTGGCCTGCGAGTCCGGGATCTCCCAGCCCTGGGCGCGCAGTCCGGCCACCACCCGGGTGCGCTCCTCGACCAGCGCCTCGACCCGCTCCAGCAGCGCCTCCTCGGCGCGCAGCGAGGCGATGGCGGCGTCCTGGGCGATCCGGCTCACGCCGAAGGGGGTGGCGACCTTGCGCAGCGCGGCCGCCACCGGCTCGTGCGCGATGGCGAAGCCGACCCGCAGGCCCGCCAGGCCGTACGCCTTGGAGAAGGTGCGCAGGACGCACACGTTCGGGCGGTCCCGGTAGAGGTCGATGCCGTTGGGCACCTCGGGGTCGCGGATGAACTCGATGTAGGCCTCGTCCACCACGACCAGGACGTCGCCGGGGACGGCGTCCAGGAAGCGCTCCAGCTCGGCGCGGTGGATCACGTTGCCGGTGGGGTTGTTGGGGTTGCAGACGAAGATCAGCCGGGTGTTCGGAGTGACCGCGGCGAGCATCGCGTCCAGGTCGTGGTCGCCGTTCGCCTTGAGCGGCACCGGGACGGGCGTCGCCCCGGAGACCGTGGCGACGATCGGGTACGCCTCGAAGGAGCGCCAGGCGAAGACCACCTCGTCGCCCGGGCCGGCCGTGGCGAGCACCAGCGACTGGGCGATGCCGACCGAGCCGGTGCCGGTGGCGATGTGCTCGGCGGGCACCCCGAAGCGCTCGGCCAGCACCGAGGTCAGCTCGGTGACCCCCATGTCGGGGTAGCGGTTGAGCGAACCGGCCGCCTTGACCGCGGTCTCCAGGACACCGGGCAGCGGCTCGTAGGGGTTCTCGTTCGAGGACAGCTTGTAGGCGTCGGCGCCGGCCGGCTTGCCGGGCTTGTACGTGGGGATGCCGTCGAGGGTCGGCCGCAGCCGCGGGCCCTGCGCTGACGTACCACTGCTCACGGTCGTACTCCGTTTCCAGTTGCGGAACTCTCCGGTGCGCTCGCCCGCCACGGACGGGGTCGCCTCCGTGCCCGGACCTCGTGACGCGCCCGGACTCCCCGGTCGGGTGCTTTGCACGATACCGACCGCCCTCACCCGTAGGAGTGAGATGCCCGGTCGGGTTACAGGCGCAGATCAGCCATTCTGCCCGGTTCCTTTGGCACATGTCAGAGGTAAGAGGCCTGGTTTCAGGCGGGTATCGAAGGGGCGCACCCCGGCTCACTCTTGGAGAAACGTATCTCCGGGGGCTTCCGATGCGCCGGTCACAGACCCTTGTCAGGAGCCATACGATCGGTCCGCCATGACAGCAGCAGCCAACCAGAGCGGTCGGCGTCCCACCACCTCACGGCGTCTGGAGCGGGCCGGCATCCGGGATGTGGCAGCAGCCGCCGGAGTGTCGATCACCACTGTCTCCGATGCGCTGAACGGAAAGGGCCGCCTGCCCGACGAGACCCGCAGCCGGGTGCGCGAGGTAGCCGAGCGCCTCGGCTACCGCCCCTCCGCGGCCGCCCGCACCCTGCGCACGGGACGGTCCGGCCTGATCGGCCTGACCGTCACGACCTACGGTGAAGAGCCGTTCACCTTCACCGAGTTCGCGTACTTCGCCGAGATGGCCCGGGCCGCCACCAGCGCCGCCCTGGGCCGCGGCTACGCGCTGGTGGTGCTGCCCGCCTCCTCCCGCCACGACGTCTGGGGCAACATCGCCCTGGACGGCACCGTGGTGATCGACCCGCCCGACCAGGACCCCCTGGTGAGCGAGCTGTACCGGTCCGGCGTGCCGGTGGTCAGCGACGGCAAGCCCGGCAACTGCCCGGTCACCGCCTGGGTCGACAACGACCACGAGGCCGCCGTGCTCGGCATCCTCGACCACCTGTCCGAGGCCGGCGCCCGCCGGATCGGCCTGCTCACCGGCACCAGCACCGACACCTACACCCGGCTCTCCACCGAGGCCTACCTCGGCTGGTGCGCCAAGGTCGGGCAGGAGCCGGTGTACGAGACCTACCCGGCGCACGACCCGGCCGCCGGCGCCGTCGCCGCCGACCGGCTGCTCGCCCGCCCCGACCGGCCGGACGCCGTCTACGGACTGTTCGACCCCAACGGCACCGACCTGCTGGCCGCCGCGCGCCGCTACGGCCTGCGGGTGCCGGACGACCTGCTGCTGGTCTGCTGCAGCGAGAGCGACGTCTACGCGACCACCGAGCCGCCGATCACCACGCTCTCGCTCAAACCGCGCAAGATCGGCACCACGGTGGTCAACCTGCTCATCGACGCGATCGAGGGCGTGGACTCCGGGACGGGCGTCGACATCGCCCGGCTCTTCCCGCCGCGGTTCCGCACCGCCGGCACCGGGCCGCCGCCCGGCACCCTGATGCCGACCGAGCTGATCGTCCGCGCGTCCTCCCAGCGCCGGAGTCCGCGCACCACCGTCAGCCCGCCCCGGGCCCCGGGCGAGGTATAGACCACCACGCCGCAGCGGCCCCGAGGCCGGGCCGCGCGGCTCCGCCACAGCTGACGAGACCATGCCGAGCCGGGACAAAACGGACCTTGCGGGACCGCCCGGCTGACGCTCCGGAGGATTGGATACCCACCAGGTGACGACGCCGGGAGAGTGGTCTTCCTATGATGGGCGAATGACACCCGAGGACCGCTTCCCCGGGCCCGAGCACCCCCACTCGGTCCCCCGCCACCAGCCGGACCTCGACGTGCTGCCGTACGGCACCTATTACGAACCCGACGCCGCCACCGGCTACCCCGCCGCACCCTACGAGGGGGAGGGCCACGACGGGGAGACCTACAGCGGCTACGGCGGAGCCCGCTACCTGGAGCAGCACTGGCCCGCCGACGGCCAGGGCCACACCGTGCACGCCCAGGGCATCGGCATGGACCAGGCCCCGGCCTTCTCGCACCAGGGGCAGCAGGGACAGCAGGAACACCAGGGACAGCAGGAGCACCAGGGACACCAGGGACACCAGGGGCAGGGCGGCTACGAGGACGGCCCCGGGTACGAGGAGCGCACGGGCTACACGGGCGGGGAGCAAGGCGGCTACGAGAGCCGGGAGCAGGCCGGCTACGACGGCCAGGACCGGACCGGCTACGACGCGCGCGAGCCGGGCGGCTACGACGGCCGGGACCAGGCCGGCTACGAACCCACCCTGCCCGACCAGCCCTCCCCCGCACTCGGGCTCGACGGCCGCGACGACCCGCCGACCATCGAACTCGGCCCGCCGCTGCCCGACCCCGCCGCGCCCACCTACCCGTACCCGGCCCCCGGCCCCGGCGAGCCCCCCGGCCCGGTCTACGTCGTCGGCGACGTGCACGGCTACCTGGAGGAGCTGCGCGCCGCGCTGCACGGCCAGGGCCTGATCGACGCCGACGGCCACTGGTCGGCCGGCCGCGCCCGGATCTGGTTCCTCGGCGACTTCACCGACCGCGGCCCCGACGGCATCGGCGTCATCGACCTGGTCATGCAGCTGGCCGCCGAGGCCGCCGCGGCCGGCGGCTACTGCCGCGCCCTGATGGGCAACCACGAACTGCTCTTCCTCGGCGCCGCCAAGTACGGCGACGAGCCCGTCCAGTCCACCGCCGGCACCGCCTCCTTCCTCGCCGCCTGGCGGCTCAACGGCGGCCAGCAGAGCGACCTGGACCGGCTGGAGGCGCACCACATCAGCTGGCTCTCCCGGCTGCCCGCCATGGCGGTCGAGGACGGCCACCTGCTGCTGCACTCCGACACCACCGCGTACCTGGAGTACGGCGAGTCCATCCCCGACGTCAACGACGCGGTGCACGGCCTGCTCGCCGACGGCAGCGTGGACGAGTGGTGGGACTGCTTCCGCCGCTTCACCAAGCGGTTCGCCTTCCGCGGCGACGCCGGCCCGATGGCCGTCCACGAGCTGCTGGACACCTACGGCGGCAGCCGGATCGTGCACGGGCACAGCCCCATCCCGTACCTCACCGGCGCGGTGCACAACGACGACGGCCAGCCGCCGCACATCCCCGGGCCGTACGTGTACGCGGACGACCTCGCGGTGGCGATGGACGGCGGCGTCACCATGGAGGGGCGGCTGCTGGTCGCCCGGCTGCCCATCGGCTGAGGCGCGCGGCCGCTCCCTCGGCCGGAGCGCTCGCACGGAGCGCTCGCACGGAGCGCTCGCACGGAGCGCTCGCACGGAGCGCTCGCAGGCCGCCGGCCGGATCGCCCTCCGGCTGCCGACCGATCGTCAACCGACCATCGCCGTAGAACAGTTGTTCCCGGCGCTCGGGCGGTCGCACGCGCGCGTCCCGGGGCGCGAAATTCCGGAAACCGACTGTCAGCCCGGGCGCGCCCGCCCCTACCATGAGGCACACCACACCCGGCCGCCCGTCCGGCGGCCCGCCTCCGCGCCCGTTTCGGCGTCCTGAGGGCCGCGCGCCCCCGGGGCGGAGCGAACGGGGTCCGCACGAACGGGGTCCCCATGTCCAACCCCCCGCCACTGCTCGCCGAGGACCGCCCGGAGTACGAGCGCCTCCTCACGGAAGCCCTGCGCGACCGCACCGTCCTCACCGCCCTGCGCGCACCCGGCGCGCTCACCACCGACCAGCTGCGCATCCGCGCCCTGCGCGACGCCGACCGCGTCAACGCCGCGGCCGCCACCGAGTACACCCACTACACCCGGCTGCGCGAGAGCCTGCACAGCACGCCCCCGCCGCCGCCCGGCAGCGAACCGGCCGCCCCCGGGCTGCTCAGCCAGCTGCGCTCCGGGGGCGGCGGCGCCGGACTGTTCCCCGTCCTCACCGTGCTCACCCCGATCCTGGCCTGGGCCGCCGCCCTGTTCCTGCTGCTGATCGGCTACCTGCTGCGCGCCTCCGGTCCGAACCCCGCCCTCGCCCGCTCCCTGGTCACGGCCGGGTGGGTGGCCCTCGCCGCCGGGGTCGCCGCGATGGCCATCGGCGTCATCGGGCTGCTGCTCACCGCCCTGCGCGAAGGCGCCGCGACCGCCCCGGCCGGCACCGACCCGGAGCTCGCCGCCGAACTCGGCGACGCCCACCGCGAGTGGCGCGGCGCGCTGCGCGAGCGCGGAATCCTCCCGTACCTGCTCGACGCGCTGCCGCCGGTGCCCGGCCCGGCGACCCGGCCCGACCACGACGACCCCGACCACGACGACCCCGACCACGACGACCCGGGCTACGAGGGCCCCGACTTCAGCAGCCCCGGCTACACCTCGCCCGCGTTCACCAGCCCCGGCCCCGAGGGGCTGACCGACCCCCGGGGCCGCACGACCCGCCCGGCCGCCTTCACCCCGCCCGACTTCACCGGCCCCGGGTACACACCGCCCGACTTCACCGGGCCCGACGAGGTCCGCTGAGCCCTCCGCGACGCCCCGGCTGCCCGGGGTGCCCGGGATTCCAGGGTCGCTTCCGGGGGACATCCCCACCCCCGGTCCGGGTGCGACCACCATCGCCCCGGGCTCCGCCGCCCGCCAGGCTGGAACCCACAAGAGGAGAACGACCGGGGGAGAGCGGCGATGAGCACCGGACCCGTCCGACCAGCACGCACCGGAGCGGCGCTGCTGCTCACCGCCTTGCTCGCGGCCCTGCCGGGGCTGCTCCTCACCGGCGGACCGGCGGGCGCCGCGGCCGTGAGCGGCACGGCAGGGAGCACCACACCCGCGAGAGCCACACCCGCGAACACCACGCCCGCGAACACCACGTCGGCGAACGCCACGTCGGCGACGGGCGATCCGGTCGCCAGCCCGGTCGACTTCACCGGCGCCGGCGGCACCGTCCTGCACGGCCTGCTGCTGGCCGCCCCCGCCGCGACGGCCGGCACCCGCGGCCCCGGGCTGGTCATGGTCCCCGGGGCCGGGCCGGGCCCGCTGGCCGAACTGCGGGCCGCTGCCGAGGCGTACGCCCGGCACGGCGTCACCACGCTGGTCTTCGACAAGCGCACCGACGGCTACTCGATGACCCACCGGGACTACGGGCAGCTGGCCGAGGACGCCCTGGCCGCCGTCCGGCTGCTGCGCGCCCGGCCGGAGGTCGCGCCGGACCGGGTCGGCCTGTGGGGCCTGTCCGAGGGCGCCTGGGTGGCCTCGCTCGCCGCCACCCGCTCCACCGAGGCGACGTACCTGGTCGCCGTCGGCGCGGTCGGCCTCACCCCCGCTCGCCAACAGGCCTGGGCTTACCGGGGCTACCTGCGCCACGCGGGCGTCCACGGCTCGCTGATCGACGCGCTCTCGGACACCTCCGTCCGGCAGCTCACCGCCGCCGGACTCTTCCCGCAGGCCGACTACGATCCGGTGCCGGCGTGGGAGCGGGTCCGGCAGCCGGTCCTGGCCGAGTGGGGCACCCTCGACCGCGAGGCCGCCCCCGAGGAGAGCGCGACGATCATCCGCCGGGCCCTCGACCGCGGCGGCAACACCCACTACACGCTGCGGACCGTCCCCGACGTCCGGCACAACCTGCACCTCACCGCGGACGACGGCTACGACCGGCCCGACCGGCTCCCGGCGGACTACGCCGAGGCCGAGTCCGCCTGGATCCAGCGGCTCGCCACCGGCCTGCCCACCGCCTCCGCCGACCCGGCCCCGCAGCAGGACACCCGCAGCCGCGCGCTCGATCCGCTCCCCTGGTACGAGTCCACCTGGGTCGAGGCCGTCGCCACCCTGCTGTGCCTGACCGGCTTCGCGGGCTACGCGCTGACCGGCGCCGCCCGCCGCCTGCGCCGCCGGCCGCGCCCCGCCGTCCTGCCCCGGGCCGCCCGCCGGGCCGCCCTCACCGGGACGGCCGCCCTCCTGGGCGCCCTCGGGTACCTGCTCCTCCTGACGGTCACCGCCGCGATGTTCCCCGGCCCGGTCCTGTTCGGCCGCCCGGTGGTCTGGCTGGCCGTCCAGTTGCTCGCGCTGTTCGCGCTCGGGTCGGCCGCCGTCGCCGCGGCCGGCGCCCGGCGGGAGCGGGCCGCCCTGGCCGCCGCCCCGGCGGCCGACCGGGTCCGGCTGGGCGCCCTGCTGCTGGCCGGGGTGGTCTTCCTGCCCTGGGCCCTGTCCTGGGGGCTGCTGCTGCCCTGACCCGTCACCGCGGTGGCCTCCTACCGCCGTGGCCCCCTGACCGCGGCGACCTCCTGCCCCCGTGGCCTCCCACCGCGGCGACCGCCCGCTCCCCCGCCCGGGGGAGCGGGCCCGCCCGGTTTCAGCCCGGGTGAGGACGCCACCGCCCGCGCACTCCGGGAGGGTCGGAGCCGGTGGCGGACGGACGGCGTCCGCCCGGGCCGGAGGCGGAACCATGGGCGCACGGACGATCGCGGCACGACTGCACGGCACACCGGCACCGGGCGTACCCCGCTGGGCGGTCCGGACCGGCTACGCGATCACCCTGGCGGTCCTGCCCTCCTGCCTCTGGCGGATCGGCGGCTTCATCCTCGGGCTGCCGCTGCTCGACCACGGCCCGACGCCCCCGGAGCAGGACCCGGCCTCGTTCGACGGCGGCTGGGCGTACATCCTCGCGCTCAGCGTGGTCAGCGAGGCACTGGCGCTCCTCTGCTTCGGACTGGTCGCCCGCTGGGGCGAGGTGTGGCCGCGCTGGATCCCCGTCCTCGGCGGCCGCCCGGTCCCGGTGCTCGCCGCCGTGGTCCCGGCCGGGCTGGGCTCGGCGGCGCTGATGGTCTTCCCGTACGCGATGGTGATGTTCTCGCTCGGCCTGACCATCCGGGGCGACAAGGACGGGATCATCACGCACGGCTGGCAGACGGTCGTGTTCTGGGCCGGCTACCTTCCGCTGGCCGCCTGGGGACCGCTGCTCGCCGTGCTCACCGTGCACTACTACCGTCGGCGCACGACGGGTTGAGGCTCCTTCCCCGCTCCGGCACCTTCCTTGCTACCTTTCCCCGTTCCGCCTCCTTCCCCGTTCCGGCCCCTTCTCCGTTCCGGTCATGCCGGGTACGGCGCGGCGGCCCGCGCGTTCTTCAACGCGCCCGCCCACCAGGACAGCTGGTCGAGCAGGACCTTGGCGTAGCCGGGCGCCTGCGGGTCGTTCGGGCGGCCGTCCGCCCAGGCGGTGAAGTAGTTCGGGAAGGCCAGGCCGTCCCGGATGGTCACCGCGTGCAGCTCGGTCAGCACGTTCTCCAGGTGCAGCACGGCGTGCCGGCCGCCGGCCGCGCCGCCGTAGCTGACGAAGGCGACCGGCTTGGCCGTCCACTGGGTGAAGTGCCAGTCGATCGCGGCCTTCAGCGAGGCCGGGTAGCTGTGGTTGTACTCCGGCGTGACGACGACGAAGGCGTCGGCGCCCTCCAGAGCCTCGGTCAGCTTCGCCATCCCGGCCGGACGCGGATAACCGTCACCCGCGAACTTCGGTGAGGCGGCGGGAAGTTCGAGCGGCAGATCGACCTCGGCGAGGTCCACCGTCTCGACCTCGAAGCCGCCGTGGGAGGCGGCCTGCTCGGCCACCCACGAGGACACCACCGGGCCGAACCGGCCCTCCCGGACGCTGCCGAGGATGATCACCAGCTTGTGCGTGTTCGTCTCCATGGCGACCACTCTCCGCCCGCCGAGCGGCCGCAACCAGGCCGTGCCCAGGCTGGCCCCCGCAGGGCCACCCTCCGCGCGACGATCAACCGTACGCTCGCCACATGGGCACACCACTGGGGGACTTCATCCGCGCCAAGCGCGACAGCATCCAGCCGGAGACGCTGGGCCTGCCCGACCACGGCCGCCGCCGCTCGCCCGGCCTGCGCCGCTCCGACCTGGCCGTCCGGGCCGGAATCAGCGTCGAGTACCTGACCCGGCTGGAGCAGGGCCGCGACCGCAACCCCTCCACCGCCGTGGTCAACGCGCTCGCCGACGCCCTCAGTCTCGACCCCGCCGAACGCAACCACATCCGCTACCTCACCAAGATCACCGGCGGCGCGTGCACCGGCCACGCCAGACCCGCCCCCGCCCCGCGCGAGCTGCGCCCCACCGTCCGCGAGACCCTGCGCCTGCTCGAACCGGGCATCGCCGCCGTCACCAACCGCCTCGGCGACGTCCTCGCCCACACCAGCGGCTACGCGGCCGTCCTCGGCGCGGCCGGACTGCTCGACGCCCCGGCCCCGAACCTCACCCGCTACGTCTTCACCGACCCGCGCGCCCGCACCCTGTTCGCCGACTGGGACGACATCGCCGACGAACAGGCCTTCGACATCTGGCTCGGGCCCTCGGTCGAGTCCGCCGAATGGCTCAGCACCGAACTCGCCCCGCTCGCCGGCCCCGAGTTCACCCGCCGGATCGGCAACCACCTCGTCCCCCGCCGGGGCCCGCTCCGCCTCCGCCACCCGTCCGGCCCCGAACTCCGGCTCCACCGCGAGACCCTGGACCTCACCGACGACGCCCAGCAGCTCCTCGTCCTGCTCCCCGCCGACGACGACACCGCCGCCCACCTCGACCGCCTGCTCGCCCCGGAGCGGCCCCGGCTGCGCGCGATCTCCTGAAACCCCCACCGGCCACCCCGCCGGCACCGGTCACTCCGCCTGCCGCGGTCACTCCGCCGGCACGCACAACGGCGCCGCCCGGCCTGCCGACTCCGAGACGGCGTCCGTGGCCGCCCGGACGAAGGCGCGGACCCGGGCGGTGGTGTTGCTCTCCAGCCAGACCGGGCCGCGCTCGATCGGGGGCGCGTCGTGGATCGGCACGTACGCGACGTCCGGGCGCGGGTAGTAGCGGCGGGAGTGTTCGCCGACCGGGAGGACGCCGCGGCCCATCGCGACCAGGCTGAGCATCTCGGAGAAGGTGCCGCCGGACGGCCCCTTGGGCACCGGGCGGCCGGACGGGGTCCGGCCGGGGGTGCGGTCGCGCTTGAAGCCCGCCGAGGTGACCTCCGGGTACTGCACCACCGGATGGTCCGCGAGCACCTCCAGCGACACCGACCGCTCGCCGGCCAAGGGGTGCCCGGCCGCCACCGCCAGGACCCGGCGCTCGGTCAGCAGCACCGGCCCGCGGGCCATGCCGTCGAACGGGTAGGAGGCGATCAGGACGTCGATCGAACCGTCCACCAGGCTCGCCCGGGAGTTGGAGAGCTGCACCTCCCGCACGTCCACCCGGCAGTCCGGGTGCCGCTCGCCGAACAGCGCGACCGCCTTGAGCAGCACCGGCGCCGTCCACTCGCCGAGGAACGCCACCCGCAGCTCCCCGGTGACGCCCCGGTTCGCGTCCTCCGCCCGGCGCAGCGCCGCCTCCATCGCCGCCACCACCGGGACCAGGTCGTCCGCCAACTGCCGCCCCACCGGGGTGAGTCGGACCGACCGGCTGGTGCGGTCGAACAACTGCCCGCCGATCCGGCGCTCCAGCTTCTTCACCACCTGGCTGACCCGCCCGGTGGTCAGGTGCAGCCGCTCCGCGGTCCGGCCGAAGTGCAGCTCCCCGGCGAGCGCGAGGAAGACCTCGATCTCCAACCGCTCCAGCATCCCGCCCCGCCCCTCGATCGTTGAATCCGGCTCAACGATCCTACGGCGATCACGCATTGATCACCCGCCCGGCCGAGAGGATCGTTGAACCCGTCCCCGACAGCCCCACCCGAGCGGAGCCGATCACCCATGCGCGTCGTAGCCTTCGACCACCTGGTCCTCAACGTCGCCGACGTCGAGCGTTCGCTGGCCTTCTACGCCGGCTTCCTGGGCCTGGAGCCCGTCCGCGTCGACGAATGGCGCGCCGGCAAGGTGTCCTTCCCGTCGATCCGGGTCAGCGCCGAAACCATCATCGACCTGGCCCACGGCCCCCGGCACGAGTCCAACGTCGACCACTTCTGCCTCACCGTCGAGCCCCTCGACTGGCAGGAGGTCATCGACGCGGGCACCTTCACCGTCCTGGAGGGCCCCGTCCCCCGCTACGGCGCCCGCGGCACCGCCACCTCCGTCTACGTCCAGGACCCGGACGGCAACACCGTCGAGCTCCGCTGGTACCCCCAGGACGCGGCCAACTGACCGTCCACCCCCAGCGCGGCCAACGGACCGCGCCCCCGCCCCGGGCCCACGGGGGTGGCCCGGGGCGGGCACGCCGGAAGCGCCGCGCCCGTCAGTTCCGGCCGGCGAGGTGCTCGACCAGCCGGTCGAAACTGGAGTTGAGCCCCGCCTCGGCCTCCGGGCCGCGGAACATCTCCGGCACCCCGGTCTGGTGCAGCACCACCCGGGTGCCGCCCCCGTCGAGCCCGGTGAAGGTGAGGGTGGAGCGCATGCCCGAGCCCTCCTCCACCATCGCGAAGGACTCGCCGACCCGGATCTCGGTGATCTCGGCCTTCAGCGGGTACCGGTCGCCGGTCGCGTCGATCACCATGGTGCTGTCGTAGCGACCGCCCTCCTTCGCCTCGACGGTCACGGTCTCCAGCGGCACGTGGGTGCCGACCGGACCCCAGAAGCGGACGAACTGCTCCGGCTCGAAGTACGCCTCGAACGCGGCGGCCGGGGCGCCCGGCAGCTCGCGGGTGATGGTCAGCTCGCCCAGGTTCTCGGTCATCTCGGGATCTCCTCCGTGGTCACGTCCGTCGCTTGCACAGGGGTAGACCCCGGGCGTCCCGGAAACTCATCGCTCCCCGCGAAGATTCTTCGACGACTTCATCCCACCGGTGTTCTCCATCGACGACTTCTCCCACCGGTGTTCTCCATCGATGGAGAACGGCTTCAGCCGTGAACCCGGCCGGGCGCGACGACGACCACCGGCCGGCCGAGCAGCAGTTCCGCCGCCGGGGTGTGGTTCCCCGTCGCGGAGGCTCCGGCCATCGCCGAGGCGGCCGTCGTCGCGTCGGTGCCGGGCGGCACCACCAGCAGGAGGAAGTGGTCCTGGAGGCCCCGGGTGACGCTGATCGTCCCGTCGCTGCCGGCGAACCAGTTGATCCTGACCATCAGGCCGTTCGCGGCGACGGACCGGGGCACACCGTCCCAGGCCTCGGTGTCGAGGCCGACCCGCAGGATCCGCCCGAAGTGGGCGCCGAGCGCGGTGATCAGGTCCGGCAGTTCGGCGAGGACCTCGTTCGAACGCGGCCACCAGGCCCCGTCGAAGACACCCTCCCGCGACATCGTCGGCTCCAGCTCCAAGCGCGGCAGCAGCGGGGCACCGGGCACCGTCCACGGCCCGGGGGAGGAAGGAATGGGAAGGGGGATCGGCATCATCTGAGGCCGCCCGTCCGGTCCACGAGGGACCCGTCATGACCCAGGGCGACGTCGACGCTGATGCCGGTGTCCGAAATGTCCTCGGTTGCTCCCCACGCTACTCCGCCGTAGCCTCCGCCGGGCCGACCACCGCAGGAGTAGCCTCGGAGACATCCAGGGCATCACGTATCCCGGTCCCCGTTCCGGCTTCGTTCTGGGTGCAGGACAGCCCGGCAGACCCCGCCCCGGCGGGCGGCCGGAGACGGGAACGGTGAACGCCGTGACCACTCACTCGCCCGTGACCACTCACTCGCCCCAGCCCGCCCGGCCCGGCCACGGCCTCACGGTCGCCGACGCCATGGAACCCTGCGACTACCAGATAGCCGACGACAGCACCGTCGACCGGGCCGACGACATCCTCCGCGGCGCCCACCTGGACTACCTCCTCGTCCGCGGCCACGACGGCCGGTGCGAAGGGCTGGTCACCCGCACCGGACTCCACCCGTTCCTCACCCGCTCCTGGTACACCGAGCGGACCGCCATCAGCGCCACCACCCACCAGCGCGGCCCGTTCGCCTGGCCGACCATGGGCCTGACCCTGGCCGCGATCGCCATGCGGATCAAGCACCTGGCGGTCTGGCCCGTCGTCGACGAGGACGGCTACATCCTCGGCGTGCTCACCGCGGACCGCACCACCGACCTGCTCGCCGCCGAGCCCGCGTGACCCACGGCGGCATGTTCATCGGCCCGTCGGCCCATGGCGGGCGCGAACCGGGGCAAGCAGCCGACGCAGCACCGTCGGTGTGTGTCCCACGTGCTCGCGGACGATGCGGGTCAGGTGCGCCTGGTCGGCGAAGCCGAGCTGTGCTGCCAGGGCGGCGAGGCTGGGTTCGCCCTCGGCGATCCGGTCCATGGCCCGGGTGACGCGCACGCGGTTGCGGTAGCGGGTCAGCGAGACGCCCGTCTCCCTGGAGAACACCCGGCTCAGTCGGTAGGGCGACACCTCCAGCAGCGCGGCCAGTGCGCAGAGCCCTCCGGCCTCCGGGGCCTCTTCGATGATCGCCCCGCGCGCCGCGGCGGCCAGCGCCCGGTCGGCCGGCCGGGAGCGGAAGGTCGGCTCACCGGCCGCGGCCGCGACGAGGCGGAGCAGTTCCTCCGCCAGCGCGTAGTCGATGTCGCCGGTGGCCGCGGCGGCCACCAGACGGCGGTGGGCGAGATCGACGCGCGCGTCGACATACACCGTCGTCGCGGCGGGCGGGCGCCCGAGGAGGGAGGGCTCGAAGCTGACCGACGTGCAGACGTCGCCGCCGGCCGGATGGGCGAAGCGCTCCTGTTCGCCGGGCGCGCCCAAGTAGGCCGTGGTCCGGTCCAGATCGATGTCGGCGCCGTCGGCCGACCGTCGGAACCTGCCGCGTCGCACCAGCACCAGGCGGTGGTCGTCGCGGGTCTCCGGCTGCGACCACCGGGCGTGGTCGGAGCGGCACCCCACCACGGCCACGGTGAACTCCGGCCGGGCGGCGAGGGTCGATGCGGACAGCATGCCGCGAACGGTATCCGCCGGGTACGACAGAACGGCCCGCAAGGATCTTCAAGACCTCCGGCGCCATTGCCCCGGATGCTGGGGCTCACGTGATGACACGAAGGGAGCCATCCATGGCCGTTCACGCGGAGCTCACCGCGATCACCATCGACTGCGCCGATCCCCGGGCCCTCGCCGAGTTCTACCGCAAGGTCACCGGCTGGGACCTCGGGCAGGGCGACGACGACTTCGTCCAACTCGGCAGGGGGCCGGTCCGGTTGGCCTTCCAGCGGGTCGCCGGCTACCGGGGGCCCGGCTGGCCCGACGCCGCGAAGCACGCCCATCTCGACTTCACGGTGGCCGATCCCGAGATCACGGTGAAGGAGCTGCTCTCGGCGGGGGCGACCAAGCCGGAGTTCCAGCCCGGCGAAGGCGAGTGGACCGTTCTCGCCGACCCCGAGGGCCACCCGTTCTGCATCGCTTCGGCCTGACGAGGAGTCGATCACCCATGGCCTCGATCCACAAGGAAATCGTCATCGATGCCCGCCCCGAGGCGGTGTGGTCGGTGCTCAGCGACTACGGCGCGGTGCACGAGCGGCTGGCGCCCGGGTTCGTCACCGACACCCGGCTGAGCTCGGACACGCGCACCGTCACCTTCGCCGACGGCACGATCGTGTTCGAACGGCTCGTCGACCTCGACCACGAGGCGATACGGGTCGCCTACACGGTCGTCGGCGGCAGCCTCCATCCGTCCCACCACCACGCGTCCATGCAGGCCCTTCCGGAGGCCGGCGGCCGGACGAGATTCGTGTGGCACACCGATGTCCTGCCCGACGCGCTGGCCGCACCGATCGCCGAGTCCGTCGAGCACGGTTCGGCGGTGATCCGCCGCACGCTGGAGGCCGCTTCATCGGCCGCGCCCGGACCGGCACCCGTCCCGACCGAACCCCGGTGAGCAGCCACGACATCGTCCGGGCCGCCTGGAAGGCGTTCGCCGGCCACGACGCCGACCAGATCTCCGCGGTCTTCACCGAGGACGCCGAGTGGCTGGCACCTCCGGGAAACGCGACGGCCACCGCGCTGGACCGCCCCAGTCACATGGTCGGCAGGGAAATGATCACGCGTTTCCTCGCCGAGGACTTCTCCCGCCTGTTCGTCAGGGACGTCGACGTCACCTTCCACGGTTTCCACGCCGACGGCGAGCGCGTGATCGTGGAGGAGACCATGACCGCGACGCTCGCCAACGGCAATCACTACGCCAATGACTACTGCCTGGTCTTCGAACTCCGTGACGGGCTGATCCACCGCGTCCGTGAGTACATGGACACCGCGCGCGGACACCGCATGGTCTTCGGCGACGCCGAGATGTAGCCGAGGACGGCGAGGACGGCGAAGCGCCGCCCCGAGGTGATCGGGGCGGCGCTCAGGCGTCCCGGGTCAGTCGACCAGGGGCAGGTAGACCTTGTTGCCCTGGGCCGCGAACTCGGCGGACTTCTCGGCCATGCCCGCCAGGGCCTCGGCGTCGAACTCGGTGTCCACGGCGGTGGAACCGTCGCCGTGCTCGTCGCGGATCTTCTGGGAGATCTTCATCGAGCAGAACTTCGGGCCGCACATCGAGCAGAAGTGCGCGGTCTTGGCGGGCTCGGCGGGGAGGGTCTCGTCGTGGAAGGCGCGGGCGGTCTCCGGGTCGAGGGCCAGGTTGAACTGGTCCTCCCAGCGGAACTCGAAGCGGGCGTCGGAGAGGGCGTCGTCCCAGGCCTGGGCGCCGGGGTGGCCCTTGGCCAGGTCGGCGGCGTGGGCGGCGATCTTGTAGGTGATCACACCGGTCTTGACGTCGTCCCGGTTGGGCAGGCCCAGGTGCTCCTTGGGGGTCACGTAGCAGAGCATCGCGGTGCCCCACCAGGCGATCATCGCGGCGCCGATGCCCGAGGTGATGTGGTCGTAGCCGGGGGCGACGTCCGTGGTCAGCGGGCCGAGGGTGTAGAACGGCGCCTCGTCGCAGATCTCCTTCTGGAGATCCATGTTCTCCTTGATCTTGTTCATCGGGACGTGGCCCGGGCCCTCGATCATCACCTGGACGTCGTGCTCGCGGGCGATCCGGCCGAGCTCGCCGAGGGTCTTCAGCTCGGCGAACTGCGCCTCGTCGTTGGCGTCCGCGATCGAGCCCGGGCGCAGGCCGTCGCCGAGCGAGAAGGTGACGTCGTAGGAGGCCAGGATGGAGCAGAGTTCCTCGAAGTTGGTGTAGAGGAAGTTCTCCTGGTGGTGGGCCAGACACCAGGCCGCCATGATCGAGCCGCCGCGCGAGACGATGCCGGTCTTGCGGCGCGCGGTGAGCGGGACGTAGCGCAGCAGCACGCCGGCGTGGACGGTCATGTAGTCGACGCCCTGCTCGCACTGCTCGACGATCGTGTCCCGGTAGACCTCCCAGCTCAGCTCCTCGGCCCTGCCGTCCACCTTCTCCAGGGCCTGGTAGAGCGGCACGGTGCCGATCGGCACCGGGGAGTTGCGCAGGATCCACTCGCGGGTGGTGTGGATGTTGCGGCCGGTGGAGAGGTCCATGACGGTGTCCGCGCCCCAGCGGGTGGCCCAGGTCATCTTCTCCACCTCCTCCTCGATCGAGGAGGTGACGGCGGAGTTGCCGATGTTGGCGTTGATCTTCACCAGGAAGTTGGTGCCGATGACGGCCGGCTCCACCTCCGGGTGGTTCACGTTGACCGGGATGACGGCCCGGCCGCGGGCCACCTCGGCGCGCACGTACTCCGGCGCCAGGCCCTCGCGCAGCGCCACGAACTCCATCTCCGGCGTCACCAAGCCCCGCTTGGCGTAGGCGAGTTGGGTGACGGCGGCGCCACCGCGACCGCGCAGCGGGCGACGCGGCCGGCCGGGGAAGACCGCGTCCAGGTTGCGCAGGTTCCCGCCGCGCGGCGAGGTGTGCTTGATCCCGTCGTCCTCGGGGCGCGGCTCGCGGCCGTCGTACTCCTCGACGTCGCCGCGCTGGCGGATCCAGGCGTCCCGCAGGGCGGGCAGGCCGCGCCGCACGTCGGGCTCGAAGGACGGGTCGGTGTATGGGCCGGAGGTGTCGTACAGCGGGACGGACCCGCCGTTGGTGAGCCGCACCTCGCGGTACGGAACGCGCAGGTCGGGGCGCGACCCCTCGCGGTAGGACTTGCGCCAGGCCGGGGTCGGGTAGCCGGTGCGCTCGCTGCTGGGGGCGCCCTGGGCAGACTGCGGCTGTGCTTCGAACGTGGTCATCTGACCTCTACTCCCTACGCCGGCATTACCCGGTCAGGTTCCTGCGGTCGACGCAGCCGTCGGTCCGTCCGTCGACGTCCCGGTCAGCGTCCTCTCAGCCCGGTGCTCCGAGCTCCCGCGTCGCAGGCGGTGTTGCCTGCACACGACGCCCAACACCGTAGCGAGCCGATCGCCGCAGGTCCAGAGCGCCCCACCCCGCCCGGTCGGCCGCGCCGGCACGACCGATGTCGTCGTCGACCTCTTCGGCTACTACCGCAACCAGTAGCCGATCGGATACCGGAGAACGGCCGAGGCCCGGTCCCCCCTCTCGTGGGGGGCCGGGCCTCAGGGCGGCGTTACGGGGTGGTGGGTCAGCTCTTGGCGGCCTTCTTCACCAGGACCACCACGGCGGCGGCGATGCCGACCACCACCAGCAGCTTGATCACGATCGAGAGCAGGGCGCCGACGACGCCGAACACGAAGGCGACGATGTTCCAGGCCAGCACCAGGACCAGCACCGGGATGACGATGTTGCGCACCCAGGAGGGCAGCGACTTCCAGAGCTCAGCCATGTCGGTTCCTCTTCTCCCCTCGGGTCGGCCGCCGTCCGGTGCCGCATCCCGCTTGCTTTCGGTACTTCGATCGTACGGTGGCGCGAGTGCCGGAACGAGGCCCAACGGCCCGGAGAGAACCCCGAGATCACCCCGAGCCCGACCCCCCGGGTGACCCCCGAGAATTCGTCCGGCGGCGTACAACCCCCGGCGTTCCCAAGCGTCCAACCAGTGCCGGAAGAACGCCCGTCCGGTGCCATCGACCAGGGGGGAACCTGATCATGCGGGCCAGAACAGCCGTGTCCACAGCCGCTCTCGCGGCGCTCAACCTGACCGTGGCGGCGCTCGCCGCGGTCCCGGCGACCGCGGCACCGGCGGCCGTGACCGCTGCCGCCGACGTGACCGCACCGGCCGGGTTCGTCGGGATGTCCCCGACCCGGATCCTGGACACCCGCTCCTACGACCAGACCCCGTCGCACGACCACTTCGGACCGCTCAAGGAAGGCGAGTACTACAGCACCCCGGTGTCGCAGCGCTGCGGCAGCCACCCGCCGATGTACTGCGGCTCCGCCGTGCCGACCGACGCCACGGCCGTGGTGGTCAACCTCACCGTGACCGACCCGACCGCCGACGGCTTCGTCACGCTCGCCGCCAAGGCCGGCCCGGCCGGCACCAAGCCCGCCACCTCCAGCATCAACTTCAAGGCCGGCCAGACCATCTCCAACCTGGTCACGATCGCGGTCGGTCCGGTCGGCCGGGGCGCCCCGTGGATCAACGTCTACAACAACGCGGGCACCGCCCATGTCGTGCTCGACGTGGTCGGGTACTACCGGACCGCGGCGCCCGACAAGTACGGCCCGCTGACCCCGACCCGGATCGCCGACAGCCGCAGCGACGGCACCGGGCGGCTCGGCGGCGACGCGGTGCGCAGCTACCAGGTCGCCCGCCCCGAGCTGGGGACCGCGGACGCCACCTCGGTGGTCCTCAACGTCACCACCACGGACGGCTCCTGGGACAGCTTCCTGACCGCGTACCCGAGCGGGACGCAGCGGCCCGCCTACGGCTCGAACGTCAACTTCCCGGTGGGATCGACGGTCGCGAACCAGGTCGTGGTGCCGGTCGGCGCGGACGGGCGGATCGACGTCTACAACCGCGCCGGCTGGGTGCACGTGATCGTCGACGTCGTCGGCTACTACGGGCCGTCCGGAAGGGGCCTGTTCAGCGCGCTCACGACGCCGGTCCGCAACCTCGACACCCGGATCACCGGCGGCAAGCTCCAGCAGGGGGCGACCACGGCCGTCCAGGCCGTGCCCGCGGACGGCTCCGTCCCGAACGTGCTGGGTGTCGAGGCCAACGTCACGATCACCGACGTGACCGACTCCGGCCACCTCACGGTGTTCCCGGGCGGGGGCCAGCCGCCGAACACCTCCACCGTGAACGTCGAACCCGGGCAGACCGTCGCCAACTCGGTGACCACCGGGGTCACCGGCGGGGGCACCTACTCGGTCTTCAACCACGGCGGCCCGGTGAACGTCGTCGCCGACCTGACCGGCTACTTCGTCACCGGCTGACCCGGCACCGCCCGTCGTCCCGGCAGGCGCCCGCCCGTCGTCCGTACGGCACCTGGACGGCGGGCGGACGACCGGCGGACGCACCCGCGCGGCTTCAGACCGGCCAGCGCTCTCCGCGCCAGGCCGCGTCCCAGAACATCCACTCGTAGCGCGAGGTGGTCACGAAGTGCTCGACCACCTTGCGGCGCTCGGCCGCGGACAGCTCCTCACCGAGACGGTCGGTGAGCGCCAGCACCCGGCGGACCACCGACTGGAAGGCCTCGTCGCCGTAGGTGGCGATCCACTTGCTGTACAGCGGGTCGGGCGAGCCCTGGGCGAGCAGCGCCTCGCCGACCCGGGCGTAGATCCAGTAGCAGGGCAGCACCGCGCCGACCGCCTCGGCGAAGGAGCCGCCGTAGACGGTGGCCAGCAGGTAGCTGGTGTAGGCCCGGGTGGTGGGCAGCACGGGCTCGGCGGCGGCCTCCTCGGCGCTGCCGCCGAAGGCGGTCAGGAACTCGGCGTGCATGCCCTGCTCGGCGGCGAGCGCGCCGACCGCGTCGTCGGCGAAGGCCCGGACGTCCTGCTCGCCGGGCGCCTTGGCGGCGCAGACGGCGAGCGCGCGGGCGTAGTCGCGCAGGTAGTGCGAGTCCTGGACGACGAAGTGGCGGAAGGCCGCGCGCGGCAGGGTGCCGTCGGTGAGCCCGGCCAGGAAGGGGTGGGCGAGGATCTCGGCGTACACCGGCTCGATGGCCGCCCAGAGTTCTTCGGTCAGCGTCTTGGTGCTCATGACGCCGACCCTAACCGGCGGGGCGCTCAGTCCTCCGGCGGGGAGAACACCACCAGGACGCGCAGCTCCTCGGTGATGTGGTGGAACCGGTGCGGGGTGCCGGCCGGCACGTACACCACGGTGCCGCGGCCGACCGTGGCGGTCTCGGCGCCGACGGTCAGCTCGGCCCGGCCGCTGATCACCTGGTAGATCTCGTCCTGGTCGTGCGCGGTCTGGGTGTCGGTGTCGCCGGGGGCGAGCGCGTACAGCCCGGCGGACATCCGCGGTTCGCGCAGGAACCGCAGGTACGCACCGTCGTTGGCCGCCCGTTCGGCGTCCAGTCCGTCCAGCCGGAAGAGCTTCACCGCCGCCGTCCTCCCTCGTTCTCGGGCCCGTCCGTCCACCTCCCGGACCAGGGGCATTCAACACCACCCCGCCGTCCGGTGGTTCCGCCGGGACGGGGGTACCTGTCAGGCTTGGGCGGCATGAAGGGTTTCGTCATCAAGACACTGATCAACGCGGCGGCCATCTGGGTCGCCGCCTGGATCGTCAGCGGCATCCAACTCGCCGAGGGCAACGCGGACTGGCAGCACAAGGCGCTGACGGTGCTCGGCGTCGCCGTCGTGTTCGGCGTGGTGAACTGGCTGATCAAGCCGGTGGTCAAGCTGTTCTCGCTCCCCCTGTTCATCCTCACGCTGGGTCTGATCACCTTCGTGATCAACGCCCTGATGCTCCTGCTCACCTCCTGGGCCTCCGGGAAGCTGAGCCTGGACTTCCACGTGACCAACTTCGTTTCCGCGCTGGTCGGTTCGCTGATCATCAGCCTGGTCTCGTGGGGCCTGCACCTGGCCCTGGACGACGACTGACCGGCGCCGCGCGGACAGCCGAAAGGGGCCCGCACCCGGGTGTTCCACCGGGTACGGGCCCCTTCGCCGTTCTCGCCGCGCGGCCTGTCGGCGCCGGACCGCTCACCCCGCGTTCTCGCGCCCCTTGAGCAGGTCGGCGAGCTGGGCGTCGATGTCCCGCCCGGTGAACTCCTGTCCCATCGGCACCAGCCGGTCGGTGCGCGCCAGGAAGGCGATCAGCGGCGCGGACGAGGCGCACAGCAGGGCGTCGCCGTCGGGGGAGCGCAGCACGATGCGGACCTCCGAGAGCTCGTCGCCGACCGGGCGGATGTGCACGTCGCCCTCGCCCGCCGGCCCGCTGATCCCGTCGAGCAGCAGCTCCCGCGCGAAGTACCAGGTGACCGGGGCGTCTCCGGGGAGGTGGAAGGTGAGCCGGACGGCGTACGGATCGTCGGCCTCGTACGCCAGGTCCACCGGGAGGCGGAAGGAGAGCTCGTGCGAGACCACGAGGTTCATCACCAGGTGACCCTGGACTGTGCTGTGCTGCATGGCGCCAGTACCTCTCGTTCTGCCCGCGCCGTCGGTCTGCTGGCCCGATGGCGGCCGGACATGTTTTCGACGGTTTTTGTGACGGTTTATGCAACCAATCCACGTTCGATCATCATCGTCCCGTTTGGGGATGTAGCGGACAAGGTGTGCTTTTTCAAATGGTGAACGAGCCGGAGCTGGTCCAGACCAAGTGGTGTCAGGAGATGAACGCCGGGCTCATCGCCCCCACCCCGCGCCGCAGTTGGCGGGCGGCGGGCCCCAGCCGGTCGGCCTGGTCGACCGGGAGCGACAGGGCCATGGTGGCGACCACCGGGCCTATGGTGATCGGGACGGCCGCGCAGACCGTGCCGAGCACGTACTCCTGCCGCTCCAGCACGGGCATGGTCGGCCGCAGCGAGGCGAGCCGGCGCAGCACCGCGCTCTCACCGGTGAGGGTGGACGGGGTGAGCCCGGCCGGCGGGTGGCGGGCGAGGTGGTCACGGCGTTCCTCCTCGGGCAGTTGGCCGAGCAGGCACTGGCCGATGGCGTGCGCGTGGGCGGTGGCCCGGAAGTCCGCCCAGGGCTCGACGGCGGGCCGGCTCGGGCCCTCGACCACCTCCACCACGTGGACCTCGCCGTCCCGGTAGAGCGCGAAGTAGACGGCGGCACCGAGTTCGTCCCGCAGGGACTGCATCCGCGTCCGCAGGTCGGGATCGCCGGGCCGCGCGCCGGGGCGGGCTATGCCGTCGAGCGCCTCCCCGTGGAAGAAGCGCCCCTCGGAGCGCCGCAGGTAGCCCTCGTGGGCCAGGGTCCGCAGCAGGTGGTAGGCGGTGCCGAGGGGCAGTCCGGCGGCCCGGGCCAGCTGCTTGGCGGTCGCGCCGTGCCGGAAGCCGCCGACCGCCTCCAGCAGCCGCAGCGCCCGCTGGACGGAGCCGATCAGGGTGGGCCCGCGGTCCGCGGCCGCCCGCCGCGACCCGGCCGCCCCGGACTCCCGCGCGATCCTGGGCTCCCGGGCGGTCCCGAACGGCCGCGTCCGCTCGGACGGCTGCGACTTCCCGCAGGACTGTGCCTTCCCGAGCGGCTGCGTCTTCCCGGAAGGCCGTGCGATCCGATCCATGCCACCCAACCCCCAGCCCGAGTCCCTCGTACAGGTCCGTGCCCAGAACGGGCATGCGGAGCGAAACCTCCGATTTGCCCGATAGCTGCTCATTGCAGCACAGCGGGGCCCCGAACGGATGCACCCGACCGGGTCGGCGTTTCGACCCGTTCCCGGTGTGTTTCGCCCTGTTCCCCGGGTTTCGCCCCCGCCCCGGCGCGGGAGAATCCCGCACAACGCGCCAGTCCCGGAGGTGGCCATGGGCCCCGAGAACCGCACTCCGCCGCCACCGCGCCCCGTCGTGAAGCGCACCGCGCGGGCGATCCTGCTGGAGCTCGACCCGGACGATCCGTACGGCCCGGCGTCGATCGTGCTGATCCGGCGGGTCCGGCCGGACTCGCCGCACCCGTACTGGATCACCCCCGGCGGCGGGGTCGAGCGCGAGGACCGGACGGTGGTCGAGGCGCTGCACCGCGAGGTGGACGAGGAACTCGGCGGCAAGGTCGTGGACGTGGTGCCCGCCTTCGTCGACACCATCAGCCACACCATGCCCCAGCCACCGGCCGGGGGTGCCGCCGTCGACGACGGCACCCTGCCGCACCCGCACGGGGTCAAGGTGCAGCACTTCTTCGTCTGCCGGCTCGCCTCGATGGACCTCAGCCGGCGGCACGGGCCCGAAGTGACCGACCCCAACGGCGAGTACGAGGTGGTCCGGCTGCCGTTCACCCGCGAGGGCGTCACCTCGGTCAACGTGGTCCCGCCCCGGCTGCGGGCGTACCTGGCGGCCAACATCGAGGGCATCCGCGCGCTCCTCGCACCCGACCTCGGGTGATCAACCCGCGGTCGGGTCGCCGACCGGGTCGTGCCGGATCCGCTCGGCCGGCACCCCGGCCCGCAGCAGTGCCCCGACGCCCGTGCGCACCATCGCGGCCGGCCCGCTGAGCACCGCCTCGCGCCCGGTCCACGGGCCGAACCGGCTCACCACCTCGGGCAGTTCGCCGGTCAGCGGCCCGCCGGGCAGCAGGCCCCCGGGCAGCAGGACACCCGCCGGGGCGCCACCGGACAGCACCGGACGGATCGTCAGCCACCGGTTCCGCACGGCCAGTTCGCGCAGCTCGCCCAGCGCGTAAAGCTCCTCGGCCCGGCGGGCGCCGTAGAACACCTCGACCCGGCGGCCGGGCACGCCGTGCTCGACCGCCTCCTCGACCAGGGCACGGATCGGCGCGATGCCGGTGCCCCCGCCGAGGCAGAGCAGGTCCGGTCCCGCCGCGTGGTCGACGGTCATCGAGCCGGCCGCCGGACCGAGCCGCAGCACGTCCCCGGGCGCGGCCCGGTGGACCAGCGCGTTGCTCACCCAGCCCGCCTGGACGGCCTTGACGTGGAAGGTCAGCAGCCCGTCCGGACGGGGCGCCCCGGCGAAGGAGTACTGCCGCCAGACCCTCGGCCACCAGGGCGTCTCCAGGGCGGCGTACTGCCCGGCCCGGAACGGGTACGCCTGGTCCGGGCGGACGGTGATCGCCGCGACGTCCCGGGTGCGGCGCTCGTGCCGGACGATCTCGCCCTGCCACCAGGGCGGCGAGGTCCGGGCGTCCTCCTCGGCGGCCTCGATCACGGCCGAGGAGATCATCCGGTAGGCGCGGCGCCAGGCCGATTCGGCCTCGGCGTCCCAGTGGCCGCCCGCGTACCGGGCCAGCGTCGCCACCAGGCACTCCTCCACCGCGGCGTCGTACCCGGTCAGCGTGCCGTACCGACGGTGGTCTCGGCCGAGCCCGGTCAGCGTGGCGCGCAGGGCCACCGGCTGGTCGATCTCGCGCACGACGGCCAGCAGGGTGCGGAACAGCCGATCGCGGTGGACGTCCATGGCGGCGGGGAAGGAGGGGCGGAGCTCGGGGTGGCGCAGGAAGAGCAGCGCGAAGAAGTGCGCGGTGGCCCGGTCGGCGTCCGGCCCGACGGCGGCGAGGCCGGCCCGGACCAGCGCGACCTCCCGGCCGGTGAGCGGCGGTCGGCCGGCGGTCCCGTCCTGACCGGCAGCGGGAAGGCCTACGGCAGGAAGGCCGACAGCGGGGAGCGCGACGGCGGGCGGTGCGGCCGGGAGCTGCCCGACGGGGGTCCGCACGCCCCAGGCCTCGGTCCACCGGTCGCCCGGCCCGGCCCAGTTGAGGCCGGGCGCGTCGGCGAACAGCGGGCGGAAGGGGGTGGGGTCCGGAGCGAGGACGGCGCCGGAACCGGAAGCGGGGCCGGGGCCGGGGCCGGGGCCGGTGGCGGCGGCGGGCACGGCCGGCGGGTGCGGCGGCCGGGCCGGGATCACCGGCCGGACGGGCTCCAGCAGCGACACCGGCGGCAGCACCGCCGTCGGCGCCTCCGCCGCCGCCAGGGGCGGCAGGGGCGGCAGGTCCAGCGGCGTCGACGGCCGGACGGCCACCTCCCGCGCCACCTCCCGCGCCGGGGCCCGCCCGGGCGCGCCCGTCGGCAGGCCCGGGACGGAGGCGGCCCCCGCCGAGCCGTGTCCGGTGCGGACCAGGACTGTCCCGCGGGACTTCACCGCTACGTTTCGAGTACCCAAGAGAATCGTTTCGCCTCCGGCCGGCTGCGCCACCACTCGGCTTGTCCCTACTGGCGCCAGGGCAGCGTGGCACGGCCGGAGCGCTCCTCCGACGAATCGCGCGAAGCCCGGACATCCGGGCCGGGGACGCGCTACTCTCCCCGGTCCACGGTCGCCCTGGGTGCCCCTCCGCGCACCCAGGGCGACCATTCCCGCCACTTTCGGCGGCCGGGATCAGAGCTGTCGCAGCAGCATCCCCGGCTGCTCCACGCAGTCGGCGACGAACCGCAGGAAGCCGCCCGCCGTCCCGCCGTCGCAGACCCGGTGGTCGAAGGTGAACGACAGCTGGGTCACCTCGCGCACCGCCAACTCCCCCTGGTGGACCCAGGGTTTGGCCACGATCCGGCCGACCCCGAGCATCGCCGCCTCCGGGTGGTTGAGGATCGGGGTGGAACCGTCCACGCCGAACACCCCGTAGTTGTTCAACGTGAAGGTCCCGCCGGTCAGTTCGGCCGGGGTGAGCGCACTGCCGCGCGCCGCCTCGGTCAACCGGGCCAGCTCCTCTCCGAGTTGTTCGGTGCTGCGGTTCTGCGCGTCCCGGACCACCGGGACGACCAGCCCGCGCTCGCCCTGCGCGGCGAAGCCCAGGTGCACCGCCGAATGCCGGACGATGCCCGAACCATCCTCGGTCACCGAGGAGTTGAGCTCCGGGAAGCGCGCCAGCGCGACGGTGCAGATCCGCGCCAGCAGTGCCAGCACGCTCACCTTCGGCCCCGGCGTGGCGTTCAACTGCCTTCGCAGCGCCATGAGTTCGGTGGCATCCGCATCCACCCAGCAGGTCGCCGCCGGGATCTCCCGGTGGCTGCGGCTCAGCTTCTCGGCCACCGCCTTGCGCAGTCCGCGCAGCGGGACCACACCGTCCCGCACGGCCGGCCCGGCGGGCGCCGGAGCGGCCACCCTGGCCGCGACCGCCCGTTCGACGTCCGCACGCATGATCAGTCCGTCCGGCCCGCTCCCGGCGAGCGCGGTCAGGTCGACCCCCTGCTCCCGGGCCAGCCGCCGCACCAGCGGCGAGATCACCGGCACCACCGCGGGCCCGGTCGGCACCGCCGGAGCCCGCACGGCCACCGCACCCGCCGGCGCACCGGCCGCAGCACCAGCACCAGCAGCGGCACCGCCACCGGCCACGACCGGGGCCGGCACCGCGGCCGGCCCCCCGACCCGGCGCCGGCGCCCGCCCCGGCCCGGCTCGGCGACGCCGTACCCGACCAGCGGCCGCTCCACCTCGGAGGCCGCGGGAGCGGCGACGACGCCCGGCTCGTCCGGAGCCTGCGGACCGCTCCCCGACGACGACGGCCCCACCGCGACCGTCACCAGCGGCGCGCCCACGGCGATCTCCTCGCCCACCTCGCCGTACCGCGCGGTGACCACCCCGCCGTACGGACAGGGCACCTCCACCACGGCCTTGGCGGTCTCCACCTCCACCACCGGCTGGTCGACGGCGATCACCTCGCCGACCTCGACCATCCAGCGCACCACCTCCGCCCCGGTGAGACCCTCACCGAGGTCGGGCAGCCGGAACTCGCGCACGACGGGCATCATCCTCGGTCCTCCCACTGGAGCCGGGCGACCGCGTCCAGGATCCGGTCCACCCCGGGCAGGTGGTGGTGCTCCAGCATCGGCGGCGGGTACGGGATGTCGAAGCCGGTGACCCGCAGCACGGGCGCGGCCAGGTGGTGGAAGCAGCGCTCGGTGACCCGGGCGGCGATCTCCGCGCCGGTGCCGCCGAAGCCGCTCGCCTCGTGCACCACCACGGCCCGGCCGAGCGAGCGCACCACCCGGCAGACCGTCTCGTCGTCGAAGGGCACCAGGGTGCGCAGGTCCAGCACCGCGAGGTCCCAGCCCTCGGCCTTCGCCGTCTCGGCCGCCTCCAGGCAGACCGGCAGCGAGGGGCCGTAGGTGATCAGCACGGCGGAGGTGCCGGTGCGCCGCAGCACCGCCCGGCCGATCGGTTCGACCGGCGTCGCCGGGTCGAAGTCGGCCCTGCCCCAGTAGAGCCGCTTGGGCTCCAGGAAGACCACCGGGTCGTCGGAGGCGATCGAGGCGCGCAGCAGCCCGTACGCGTCGGCCACCGTTCCCGGCGTGACCACGTGCAGGCCGGGGGTGCTGGTGTAGTACGCCTCGGAGGCGTCGCTGTGGTGCTCGACGCCGCCGATGCCGCCGCCGTACGGGATGCGGACGGTGATCGGCAGCGGCATCCTGCCGGCCGTGCGGTTGCGCATCTTGGCGACGTGCGAGAACAGCTGCTCCAGCGCCGGGTAGGCGAAGGCGTCGAACTGCATCTCGACGACCGGGCGCAGCCCGTACATCGCCATGCCGATCGCGGTGCCGAGGATGCCGGCCTCGGCCAGCGGGGTGTCCAGGCAGCGCTCCGGGCCGAACTCGGCGGTGAGCCCGTCGGTGATCCGGAAGACGCCGCCGAGCGCGCCGACGTCCTCGCCGAGCACGTGCACCGCCGGGTCCTCGCGCATGGCGTCCCGCAGCGCGGAGTTGAGCGCCTGGGCCATGCTCGACGGGCGGGCGTCGGAGGGGCGCCGCGATGGGGGTCCCCCCGGCCGGAGGCTGGGGGAGGCCCCGCCGAGGGTGGGCGCGGGCGACGGGTGGGAGGTGCTCACCGGTCCGCCACCTCCGCCTCGGCGGCCAGCTCTTCGGCCAACTGGGCTGCCTGCTCCCGTAGTTGTGGGGTCGGTTCGGCGTAGACGTGGGCGAACAGCGCCATCGGGTCCAGGGCCGGGTCGGCGTGGAACTCGGCCCGCATCCGGGCCGCCAGCGCCTCGGCCTCGTCGGCCGCCTCCCGCACCAGCCGGTCGTCCAGCACGCCGAGCCCGCGCAGCGCGCGCTCCATCAGCAGGATCGGGTCGTGCTCGCGCCAGGCGGCCACCTCGGGCTCGGTGCGGTAGCGGGTGGCGTCGTCGGCGTTGGTGTGGGCGTCGATCCGGTAGGTCAGCGCCTCGACCAGGGTCGGGCCGCCGCCGGCCCGGGCCCGCTCGACCGCCTCGGTCAGCACCGAGTGCACGGCGGGCGCGTCGTTGCCGTCCACCAGCCGGCCCGCCATGCCGTAGCCGACGGCCTTGTGGGCCAGGCTCGGTGCGGCGGACTGGGCGCTGAGCGGGACGGAGATCGCGTAGCCGTTGTTCTGCACCAGGAAGACCACCGGGGCGCCGAGCACGGCCGCGAAGTTCAGCGCCTCGTGGAAGTCGCCCTCGCTGGTGCCGCCGTCGCCGAGCATCGCCAGCGCGACCACCGGCTCGCCGCGCAGCCGGGCGGCGTGCGCCAGCCCGACGGCGTGCGGGGCCTGGGTGGCGAGCGGGGTGCAGAGCGGGGCGGTGCGGCTGGCCCGCGGGTCGTAGCCGGTGTGGGCGTTGCCGCGCAGCAGGGTCAGCGCCTCCAGCGGGTCGACGCCCCGGGAGACCACCGCGAGGGTGTCGCGGTAGCTGGGGAAGAGCCAGTCGTGCTCGCCGAGCACCAGCGCGGCGGCGACCTGGCAGGCCTCCTGGCCGGTGGACGCCGGGTAGACGGCGAGCCGGCCCTGCTTGGTCAGGGTGGTGGCCTGCTGGTTGTAGCGGCGGCCGACGACCAGCCGGCGGTAGAGCTCGCGCAGCAGGGCCGGGTCGTACTTCTCCAGGGCCGGGGTGCCGAGCGCCCGGACGGGGGACGGGTCCGGGAGGAGGGGCGCCGGGTCGGTGCGCGGAGCGGTGGCCCCGGGCAGCCAGCCGGGCACGCTCGTGTGGTGTCTGTGGTCGAGAACGGTCATCTCGGGGCACCTCCAGGGGTGGCGGGGGCTCCCTACCGATTGTTCGGTCGTCTGTTCATCTTGACCAGAAGCGTGACAAGGTGGTGGACATTCGGCCTGTTCGGCGGTCGACTGGTGGCAGTGTGTCCAATCGGTGGGGGTGGGGGGTCATGTCTGCTGAACAGATGTCCAGACTCGATCAGGTCGACCGGTCGATCCTTCGGCTGCTGCAGCAGGACGGTCGCGCCTCCATCCGCTCGGTGGCCGAGCGGGTGCACGTGTCCCGGGCCAACGCGTACGCCCGGATCTCCAGAATGGTCGAGGACGGCATCATCCGCGGCTTCACTGCCAGGGTGGACCACGAACGGGCAGGTCAGACCGCGTCCGCGTACGTCACCCTGAAGATCGTCCAGAACTCCTGGCGGACGGTGCGCGAACGGCTGCTGGAGCTGCCCGGGGTGGCGCACATCGCGCTGGTCGGCGGGGACTTCGACGTCCTGCTGCTGGTGCACACCGCCGACAACCAGGCCCTGCGGGAGCTGGTGCTGGGCAGCATCCAGTCCATTCCCCAGGTGCTCGGCACCCGGACCATGCTGATCTTCGAGGAGACCGACCAGGTGCCGCCGATCTGACCGGCCGGGCCGCCGATCCGACCGGTCGGCCCGCCGGTCTCACCGACCGGCCCACCGGTCGGCCCACCGCGGCGGGCCGGGCCGGTCAGCGCGCCCGCAGCCCGTCGAAGGCCAGGTGGACCACCGCGTCCGCGACCCCGTCGGCGGCCTTGAGCCCCGGCCGGTACCACTCCACGATCGAGTTGATCATCCCGAACAGCAGCCGGGTGGCCAGCCTCGGCTCCACGTCCGCGCGCAGCGCGCCGTCCGCGACCGCCGCCCGCAGCAGCTCGGCCACCTGGTGGTCGAAGTCCCGCCGGCGCTCCAGCGCCCACTGCTCGGTGGCCGTGTTGCCGCGCACCCGCAGCAGCAGCGTCACGTACGGCAGTTCCTCCAGCAGCACCTCGGCGGTGCGCCGCACCACGTGCTCCAGCCGCTCCACCGCCGGGCCCCGGACCGCGGCCGGCTCGACCAGGATCGCGAACAGCCCGTCCAGCGCCCGCCCGACCGCCAGCCGCAGCAGTTCCTCCTTGCCGCGCACGTGGTGGTAGATGGAGGACTTGGAGATCCCCGCCGCCCGGGACAGGTCCTCCATGGAGGTGCCGTCGTAGCCGCGCTCGTTGAACACGTCGACGGTCACCGCGAGCAGTGACTCCACGGTGTAGGCGGTGCGCGTGGTGTGATCGGCCATCCTCCGAGTATCCCCGGCCGCCCCCCGCGTTACGCGATCGGGTCCGACTGGTCCACACCAGCCCGGAAAGGCAGGCCCTAGAATCTCCGGACGATCCGTCCACGTCCAGAGCACTGGGGTCCACGGCTGATGAACGCAATACCGGCAGTCGCCTCCGACATGCCAGAGCAGCGCAGCGAGGAGCCGGCGGACACCGGGCGCACCTGGCAGGAACGCGGCCGCCGGCTGGTGGTCCGCTACGGACCGGCCGTGTGGTGCTACGCGGTGCTGAAGCTGATCGGCTTCACCGTCTTCATGAAGCTGCTCTCCTTCGCCGGCGACTACGCCAAGAAGCCGGCCCGGTTCGGCGGCGGCGCCTACCCCTGGGACGTGCTGGCCACCTGGGACGGCTGGTGGTACCAGCAGGTGGCGCAGTTCGGATACCACCCGGCGCTCGTACCGATCCCCAACGGTCCGATCGGCTACACCATCGAGCAGAACTCGGCCGCCTTCTTCCCGCTCTACCCGGGCCTGATGCGGATGGTCTCGGAGACCACCGGCCTCGGCCTGTACGGCGCCGGGATGCTCGTCTCGGTGGTGTCCTCGCTGTTCGCCGCGGCCGGCATCTACGCCGTCGTGGAGAAGCTCACCTCGGACGCGCGCTCGGGCGTGATCGCGGCCGGCATCTGGGCGATCGTCCCGGGGTCGGGAGCCGAGTGGGCCGTCTACTCGGACTCGCTGTTCGTCGCGCTGGCCGCCTGGGCCTGCTACTGCGTGATGACCAAGCAGTGGATCGCCGCCGGGGTGATCACCCTGGTCGCCGGGCTCAACCGGCCCACCTCCGCGGCCCTGATCGGTGCCGTCGGCCTGGCCGCGATCGTCGAGCTGTACCGCCGGGAGAGCGGCGTCCTGCGCCCGCTGACCGCGATGGTGCTGGCCCCGGTCGGCCTGCTCGGCTACGTCGGCTGGGTGGGCTGGCGGACGGGCGAGTGGGGCGGCTACTTCCGGATCCAGCAGGACGCCTGGATGCACTACTTCGACTGGGGCCAGGGCACCTGGCACGCGATCCGCGGGGTGATGCTGGGCCGCAGCGACTACCCCTACGGCTTCCCGGTGCCGGACCTCCTCGCCACCCTGATCGTGTTCAGCCTGCCGGTGCTGATCGTGCTGCTGGTCCGGCTGCGCCCGCCGCTGGTGCTGACCGCCTACACGCTGGCCACGATCGTCTCGGTGCTCGGCAGCCTCGGCATCTTCGGCAACGTCTCGCGCTACCTGATGCCCGTGTTCCCGCTGTTCATCGCGCTGGCGGTGGCGATGCGCAAGCTGAGCCTGCCGGTGCTGGCCACCGTCCTGGGGACCGGCGCGGTCGCCTCCGGCTGGTACGCCGGGTACGTCCTCTTCGAGCTCGGCGTGCCGTAGACCCGGACCACCCGAGCCCACGGGGGCGCGTCCGCCATGGACGCGCCCCCTGTGCGTTCCCGCCGGATTCCCCCGCTGCACCCCCTTGAGCCGACCGATCGTTCGGTTACTCTGTGACGTGTCCCGTCCTGCTTTTCGAGGCCCTCCGAGGAGCGCACAGATGTCCGCAGCGGTCACCCACCCCCTCGTCAGCGAGCTGGTCGAGCGCCACCAGGCCACCCTGGACGCCGCGCTCACCGCCGCCACCGAGCGCGACTACTGGTCGCCCTACCCCGAGTTCCCGAAGGCCTACGGCGAGAGCGGCCCGGCGGACGGCAAGGCCGCCTTCGACGCCCTGCTCGGCAAGCCCTTCGCCCTCGACGGCCACCCCACCGACGGCGACCAGGTCGGCGGCGAGGCCTCCCCGTACGGCGTCGAGCTGGGCATCACCTACCCGCACGCCGCCCCGGACGCGCTGATCGCCGCGCTCACCGCCGCCCGCCCCGGCTGGGCCGCCGCGACCCCGCTGGAGCGCGCCGCCGTCTGCCTGGAGATCCTGCACCGGATCAACGCCCGCTCCCACGAGTTCGCCCAGGCCGTCATGCACACCACCGGCCAGGCCTACGGCATGGCCTTCCAGGCCGGCGGCCCGCACGCCCAGGACCGCGGCCTGGAGGCCGTCGCCTACGCCTACGCCGAGCAGACCCGGCTGCCCCGGCAGGCCGGCTGGACCAAGCCGCAGGGCAAGCGCGACCCGCTGGTGATGACCAAGGAGTTCACCGTCGTCCCGCGCGGCCTCGCGCTGCTGATCGGCTGCAACACCTTCCCCACCTGGAACGGCTACCCGGGCCTGTTCGCCTCGCTGGCCACCGGCAACCCGGTGCTGGTCAAGCCGCACCCGCGGGCCGTGCTGCCGCTCGCGCTGACCGTGCGGATCGCCCGCGAGGTGCTCGCCGAGGCCGGCTTCGACGCCGATCTGGTCTGCCTGGCCGCCGAGCACGAGGGCGGCACCGTCGCCCAGGCGCTCGCCGTCCACCCGGCGATCAAGCTGATCGACTACACCGGCTCCACCGCCTTCGGCGACTGGCTGGAGGAGCACGCCAAGCAGGCGCAGGTGTACACCGAGAAGGCCGGCGTCAACGCGGTGGTGATCGACTCCACCGACGACTACAAGGGCATGCTGGGCAACCTGGCCTTCGCGCTCTCGCTCTACAGCGGCCAGATGTGCACCACCCCGCAGAACGTGCTGATCCCGCGCGGCGGCATCGCCACCGACCAGGGCGACAAGTCCTACGACCAGGTGGTCTCCGACCTGGCCGGCGCCATCGAGGGCCTGCTGTCCGACGACGCCCGCGCCGCGGCGATCCTCGGCGCCGTGGTCAACCCCGGGGTGCTCCAGCGCTCGGCCGCCGCGGCCGGCGGCGAGTACGGCGAACTCGCCCTCGCCCCGCGCGCGGTGACCTCGCCGGACTTCCCCGGCGCGACCGTCCGCACCCCCGCGCTGGTCAAGCTGGACGCCGACAAGCCGGACGACCGCGCGGTCTTCCGCAGCGAGTGCTTCGGCCCGGTCTCCTTCGCCGTCGCCGTCGAATCCACCGCCGCCGCCGTCGAGTTGCTGCGCACCACGGTCCGCGAGAAGGGCGCCATGACCGCCTCCGGCTACACCACCTCGCCCGCGGTGGAGGCGCTGCTGGTCGAGGCCGCGCTGGACTCCGGCGTCTCGCTCTCGCTCAACCTCACCGGCGGGGTCTACCCCAACCAGACCGCAGCCTTCTCCGACCTGCACGGCACCGGCGCCAACCCGGCCGCCAACGCGGCCTACTGCGACGGCGCGTTCGTCGCCAACCGGTTCCGCACGGTGGAGATCCGCCGGCACGCCTGAGCCGTCCGACCCGTACCCGGATCCCGGCGGTCACCCACCGCCGGGACCCGGCGGTTCACAGCCCCGACGGCGCCCGCGATGATGGAGGCTGGGAGAACGCCGGGAACGGCGTCCGACCGCCCTCCGAGGAACGGGAGCTGAATACATGGCCGTGAAGCCGACGACCGAAACCGACGTCCTGATCGTCGGTGCCGGACCGACCGGACTGCTGCTGGCCGGCGACCTCGCCGCCGCCGGGGTCGGCGTCACGGTGCTGGAGAAGCGGGCCACCGAGTCCAACCTCACCCGGGCCTTCGCCGTGCACGCCCGCAGCCTGGAGCTGCTGGACGCCCGGGGCCTGGCCGAGGAGCTGATCGCCACCGGCCGTCCGCTCGCCGAACTGAGGATGTTCGACCGCTTCGGCGTCGACCTCGGCTCGCTGCCCACCCGCTTCCCGTTCGTCCTGATCACCCCGCAGTACAACGTCGAGCGGGTGCTGCTGGAGCGCGCGGAGCACGCCGGCGCGACCGTGCTGCGCGGCGCCGAGGTCACCGGGCTGCACCAGGACGCCGAGGGCGTGACGCTGGAGACCCGGGACGGGCACAGCCACCGCGCCGCGTACGCGGTCGCCACCGACGGCGTCCACTCCACCGTCCGCGACCTGCTGGGCATCCCGTTCCCCGGGGAGTCCGTGGTCGACTCGGTGGTGCTGGCCGACGTCCGGCTGGACCGCGAGCCCGCCCAGGCGATCACCGTCGGCGCCAACCAGGCCGGCTTCGCCTTCATCGCCCCGTTCGGCGACGGCTGGTTCCGGATCATCGCCTGGGACCGCGAGGAGCGGTACCCGGACGGCACCACCCCCACCACCGAGCAGCTCACCGACCTCACCCGGGCCATCCTCGGCGAGGACCACGGCCTGCACGAGGTGCGCTGGAGCTCCACCTTCCACAGCGACGAGCGACAGGCCCCCAACTACCGCTCCGGCCGGGTCTTCCTGGCCGGCGACGCCGCGCACTGCCACTCCCCGGCCGGCGGCCAGGGCATGAACACCGGCCTCCAGGACGCCGCCAACCTGTCCTGGAAGCTCGCCGCCGCGCTCCGGGGCCACGCCACCGACGCCCTGCTGGACACCTACCAGACCGAGCGGCACCCGGTCGGCCGGACGGTGCTGCGCACCTCCGGCGCGCTGATCCGGCTGGCGCTCGCCGAGTCCGCCCCCACCCGCGCCCTGCGCGGGGCGCTGACCGCGCTGGGCGGCCACCTCGACCCGGTCACCGAGCGCGGCGCCAGGCTGGTCTCCGGCATCGGCATCTCCTACCCCGCCCCCAAGGACGCCCACCCGCAGGTCGGCAAGCGCGTCCCGGACCTGCGGCTGACCGCCCTGAGCAAGCCCGTCGAGGGCGCCCCCGCCGCCCCGGAGCGGCTCTACGAGGCGCTGCGCGCCGGGAAGTTCGTCCTGGTCAGCAATGACGAGCTGGCCGCCGCCGAGCCCTGGACCGACCGCCTGGTCTGCGCCGCCCCCGCCGACCCGCACGGCAAGCTGCGCGACACCGTCCTGCTGATCCGCCCGGACGGCTACGTCGCCTGGGGCGCCGTCGACCCCGGCCAGGGCGAGCTCCGCACCGCCCTCACCGACTGGCTGGGCACCCCGGCCTGACCGTCCCGGGGGCGGGCGCGCGCCGAGTCGCGCGTCCGCCCGCACTGCTCCGGCCCGCCCGCCGACCCGCCGGTCAGCCCGTCAGTCCGTCAGCCCGCAGGCCCGTCAGCCCCGGGCCTTCACATAGTGCCGCGCCGCCTTCGCCCGGTTCCCGCACACCGCCATCCGGCACCACCGCCGGCGGCCGTTCTGCGAGGCGTCGAAGAAGTGCAGGATGCACGCCTCGTGCGCGCACTGCCTGATCCGGTGGGCCCCCTCGCCGAGCAGCGCGAGGAAGCCGTCCGCCGCCAGCCAGGGCGCCAGCCACTGCGGCCCGTCGGCCTCGATCCGGTCCTCGGCCCCGCCCGGTGCCGCCGTGCGCCGGATCCGTCCGCGCGCCAGCACCGCGTCCAGTCCGTCCCGCGCCGCGGCGCCCAACTCGCCTTGCTCGCGGGCGTCCCGGGCGGCCGACAGGATCGCCTCGCGGGTCTGCCGGATCGCCGCCAGGCCCGCCTCGTCGGCCGCGCAGCGTCCGCCCAGCCCGGCGGAGGAGAGCCAGATCGCGTACCCCTCGACGTCGGTGAGCAGGTCGTTGACGGGCGTTCCGGCCCAGCGGGTGTTGAGCAGGTCGAGCGCGAGCGGCTCGCCGATCAGCGGTCGCGGGTCCCTCGGGTCGGGCTGCGCATCGGTCATGGCTCTCCCTCGGCTCGGTCCGATTCTACGTCCGCCCCCCTCGGCCGAACCGGGCCGGACCGGCCCCGGAATCCCATCCATTCACTGTATGGAACCGCCGAGTTTCCCACTCTCCACAGTTGACTGTTTTTTAGCAACGAATTGCCCGGCCATGAGCCAATTCGCACACGGGTTCTGTCATGTTCGAGCCAGCGTTCTCGACCCCCTGAACGCCTGGCCCCTTGCCGGCCCCCACAGCCGGCCAGAGGAGGATCCGTTGCGTCCCCGCTCCCTTGCCCTCGCCGCGGCGATAGCCGTGCTGCCGCTGACCGCCGTCTCGCTCGGTGTCTCCACCGCGCAGGCCGCCACGCCCAACGCCACCCCGCGCGTCGCCCTGCCGAACACCGTGAACCCCGCGGTGGCCCACTCGGAGAAGAAGGGTGACGTTCCGGCCGCGCAGCAGATCGCGGTGTCCGTCAGCCTGAAGCTGCGCGACAGCGACGCCCTGGACCGCTTCCTCACCGCCGTCGCCACCCCGGGCACCCCGGAGTACGGCCACTACCTGACGCCGGAGCAGTTCACCGCGCGGTTCGGCCCGACCCAGGCCGCCGTCGACCAGGTCAGGACGTACCTGGCCCAGCAGGGCCTGACCGTCGGCGAGGTGAGCGCCAACCGCCAGGTGGTCAACGCCCACGGCACCGCCGCCCAGGTCTCCCAGGCCTTCGGCACCCACGAGAGCTCGTACCTGGACCCGCAGCTGCAGCGCGCCTTCTTCGCCAACGACGCCGCGGCCTCGATCCCCTCCGACCTGGCCGCCGTGGTCCAGGGCATCAGCGGCCTGGACAACCACGCGGTGCGCAAGAACCGCATCGCCACGCCGAACGCGGTCACCCCGAACGCGGCGACCGCCACCCCGAGCGGCATGGCCCCGGCCCAGTACACCGGCGCGTACAACCTCAACAGGACCGGCGCGGACGGCACCGGCACCACGGTCGCGCTGTGGGAGTTCGACGGCTACAGCAAGACCAACCTGACCACCTACGACTCCCAGTACGGCCTGTCCGGCCCGGCCGTCTCCACCGTCTCGGTGGACGGCGCCAACTACGACTCCGCCCCCGGCCAGGGCCAGGGCGAGGTCGAGCTGGACAGCGAGATCGTCCGCGGCGCGGCGCCCAAGGCCACCCAGCTGGTCTACGAGGCGCCCAACAGCGACCAGGGCGAGATCGACATGGCCAACAAGATCGTGACCGACAACAAGGTCTCGGTGGTCTCGATCTCCTGGGGCTCCTGCGAGCCGGACACCACCGCCGCCTCGATGACCGCGGTCGACAACGCCTTCAAGCAGGCCGCCGCCCAGGGCATCTCGATCTTCTCCGCCTCCGGCGACGACGGCTCCCGCGACTGCACCCGCTCCACCAGCGGCTCCTCCGTCAAGGCGGTCGACTTCCCGGCCTCCAGCCCGCACCAGACCGGCGTCGGCGGCACCAACCTCAAGGTCTCCAGCGGCAACGCCTACTCCTCGGAGAGCGCCTGGAGCACCGCCGGCGGCGGCGTCTCCACCGTGTTCGCCAAGCCGAGCTGGCAGACCGGCACCGGTGTCAGCGGCACCATGCGCACCGTCCCGGACGTCTCCTCCAACGCCGACCCGGCCAGCGGCTTCGCGATCTACACCGCCGGCGGCTGGCAGGTCTACGGCGGCACCAGCGCCGCCGCGCCGCTCTGGTCCGGCTACGCGGCCCAGTTCAACCAGAAGGCCAAGACCGCCGGGCAGCCGGTCCTGGGCGAGGCGAGCCCGCGGCTGTACTCGGTCGCGAACAGCAGCGCCTACGGCAGCACCTTCCACGACGTGACCACCGGCGCCAACCAGGACTTCTCCGCGAAGGCCGGCTACGACCAGGTCACCGGCTGGGGCTCCCCGGTCGCCGACGCGCTGACCACCGCCCTGCTCGGCGGCGGCACCACCCCGCCGTCCGGCGGCTGCACCGCCGCCCAGCTCGTCACCAACGGCGGCTTCGAGACCGGCACCGCCTCCCCCTGGACCACCTCCAGCGGCGTGGTCGACAACAGCTCCTCCCAGGCGGCCCACTCGGGCAGCTGGAAGGCCTGGATGAACGGCTACGGCTCGGCCCACACCGACACCATGTCGCAGACCGTCTCGATCCCGGCCGGCTGCGCCTCCGCCAAGCTGACCTTCTGGCTGCACATCGACACCGCGGAGACCGGCACCACCGCGTACGACAAGCTGACCGTCCAGGCCAACAGCACCACGCTGGCGACCTACTCCAACGCGAACGCCGCCGCGGGCTACGTCCAGCGCACCCTGGACCTGACCTCCTTCGCCGGCCAGACCGTGACCATCAAGTTCACCGGCACCGAGGACTCGTCGCAGCAGACCAGCTTCGTGATCGACGACGTCGCGCTGAACGTGAGCTGATCACCGACCGGTAGCACCACCGAACCCCCGCCGGGGCGGAGCCGTCATGGCCCGCCCCGGCGGTGTCCGTCCGGGCCCGCCCACGGCGGTGTGCGGGCCCAGGTCGGCGGCTCGTGTTTCCGGACTGTTTCAAGATCGCTAACCCTTCGGTCCACCTGCCGTGACCACTGTCATACGCACGACTGATGACGTAGCCTCTCGACCGTGCATAGGGTTCCCCAAAGCTCGGTGAAGCCGCTGGCGGCGCGCCCCGGCGCCGGCCCGGTCCCGCCGAACTCACCTGGTGGGGAGGGTCACCGCATGGCCGCACAGCAACCACAGGACGCCGCGCGACTGCGGCTGGTCGGGTCGCACACGGAGCGCCCCGGACCGGCTCCCGCCGGCGCCCCCGCACCAACGCCCGGCCGGCTCGCCCCGGTCGGCGGCTTCGCGGACACCCTGCACCTGGCCATCGAGGCCAGCGGCCTCAGCCTGGACCGCATCCGCGCCGCCCTCGCCGGACGGGGTGTCAGGGTCAGTGTCACAACCCTGAGTTACTGGCGGCGCGGCCGCAGCCAGCCCGAACGGGCCAGCTCGCTGCGCGCCGTCCACCTGCTGGAGGAACTGCTCGGCCTGCCGCACAGCGCGCTCTCCTCCCTGCTCGGCCCGCCGCGCCCGCGCGGCCGCTGGGCCGCCGCGGCCAACACCTGCCACCTCGGACTGGAGGACGTCTGGCCGGGCGAGCAGGAGATCGCCAACATCTTCGCCGAGCTGAACGCCCCGCCGGCCGGCGAGCTGGAGCGGCTGAGCATCCACGACTCCTACTACGTGGACGCCGAGCGGCGCGGCAACCTGCTGCGGATGCGCCAGGTGGTGCGCGCCACGGTCGGCGGCGTCGGCCGCTGTCTGGTGGTGCACATGGCCGACGAGGAGGCGGCCGGCTGTCCGGAGATCACCTCGGTGCGGCACGGCCGGCTGGGCCGGGTGCGCCGCCGCCCCGAGGCCGGGCTGATCGTCGCCGAGCTGATGCTGGACCGCCCGCTCGGCCTCGGCGACAGCACGGTCTTCGAGTACGAGGTGGAGATCCCGCCCGGCGGCCCGACCATGGAGTACAGCCGCCGCTTCGCCAGCCCGGTGCGCGAGTACGTGCTCCAGGTGCACTTCGACCCGGCGGCCGTCCCCGCGCACTGCGAGCGCTACGACCGCGAGCCCGGCGCCGACGTCGACCACCGCCGCGAACAGCTGTGGATCGGTGCCTCGGCGAGCGCCCACGTCCTGGCCCCGGACCAGCAGCCGGGCCACATCGGCATCCGCTGGGAGTGGGCCTAGCCAGGGGCCGGGCCTCCCTCCCTCCGAGCCCCGTCGGGACCGTCAGGCCCGGCGGGGCTTTCGCGCGCCCGCCGCAAAACCTAACCGTTCCACCGCCGTTCACTGGTTGACACTGCATCACCTAACTCCTACTCTCATGAGTACCGGTTAGGCAGCAGCCTCGCCGGACCCCGAAGCCTCCGGGAGTGACCAGGCATGTCCGCCACCACCCAGCTCCGCACCCTGCAGACCGGCCACGTGGGACTGAACGTCACCGACCTGGCCCGCTCGCTCGACTTCTACCGCGCCGTGTTCGGCCTGGAGGTCACCGCCGAAGGCACCGACCCCGAACGCCGCTACGCCCTGCTCGGCCGCGACGGCCGCCTGGTGGTGACGCTCTGGCAGCAGAGCGCGGGCACCTTCGCCACCACCGGCCCCGGCCTGCACCACCTCTCCTTCGAGGTCGAGAGCCTCGACGAGGTCCGCGCCACCGAACGGCTGCTGCGCGGGCTCGGCGCGGAGTTCGCCTACGACGGCGTCGTCCCGCACAGCGAGGGCTCGTCCTCCGGCGGCATCTTCTTCACCGACCCGGACGGCATCCGGCTGGAGGTCTACACCCGCACCGGCGTGGACGGCACCGAGGCCGAAGCCCCCACCGCCGATGCCCCGACCTGCGGCTTCTTCTAGAACGCGCCCCGACCACCGCCAGGGAGCCGACCATGACCACCAGCACGCCGTACCACCCCGGCGAGCGGACCGTCCAGGCCCGGGCCGACCGGACCGGACGGGCCGACCACGCCGGCCGGTCGATCCGCCGCACCGTCCCGACGGTCGCCGCCCGCTTCCTGACCGAGCGCCGGATGCTGGTCGTCGGCGCCGCCGACCGGGACGGCCGGGTCTGGGCCACCCAGCTGGCCGGCCCGGCCGGCTTCCTCTCCGCCCCGGACGAACACACCCTGGCCGTCGCCGCCCTCCCGGCCGGGGCCGACCCGCTGGCCGGGGCCCTGGACCGCCCGGCCCGGGTCGGCACCATCGCACTGGACCCGGCCGGCCGGCGCCGGATGCGGCTCAACGGGCGTTCCGTCCCGGACGGCCGGGGCGGGCTGCTGGTGCACGCCGAGGAGGTGGTCGCCAACTGCCCGAAGTACATCCAGCGCCGCACCCCGACGGACCGCCCGGCCGCCGGCCCGCCCCGCACGGTCGCCACCGGTCCGGCGCTGACCACCGCGCAGCGCCTGGCGGCGGCCACCGCGGACACCTTCTTCATCGCCAGCACCGGCCCGGACGGCAGCGTGGACGCCTCCCACCGCGGCGGCCTCCCCGGCTTCCTGCGACCGGTGGCACCGGACCGGCTGCGCTGGCCGGAGTACCCGGGCAACAGCATGTTCCTGACGCTCGGGAACCTGGAGCTGGACCCGCGCGCCGGCCTGCTGCTGCCCGACTGGGAGACCGGCGGGGCGCTGCTGGTGACCGGCGAGGCCCGCGCCGACTGGTCCGAGGAGGCCCGGCAGGGCGTCCCGGGCGCCGAACGGATGGTCGAACTGACCGTCACCGGCGTCGTCGAACTGGCCGACGCCACCCCGCTGACCTGGAGCGACCCCGAGTACTCGGCCGCCATCCCGCGCTGACCGCGCCTCACCTCCCCTAGGCCCTCCCGCCGATCGACGCCACGCCCGGGAGCCGAACGGGTCTCACCCGTTCGGCCTAACCCACCGTGACTCATCCCGCCCGCTTTGGGACTTTGGTCCGGATAACACGCGGAATAGTCCGGGAAAGAGGCGGAGCATGACCCTGACCGACCCCCTGTCCCCGCTCATCGAGTTCGACGACGTCGAACCGGCGGAGGACTGCATATGCGGGGGCTGCAACGCCCGCCGACGCGCACGGCTGCACGCCGCGCCGGTCCACGAGGGCGGCCACGCCGCCGCCCGCAGCGTCCGCCGCCGGGCCGCCGTCCTGATGGCCGCCGTGGGCACCGCGATAGGCGGCGGAACGGCCGCCGCCGGCTCCGCCACCGCGGCCCCCGCGCCCGGCCCCACCCCGGGCGGCAGCAGCAGCGCCCGGTCACAGACCCCCCAGGGCGAGGTCAGCGGCCTCTACGGCCAGGCCCCCGGCGCCCGCGCCTTCGCCGCCCCGCGCACCGCCGCGGCGCCGCTCACCCGGGCCCAGATCATCCAGCGCGCCCAGACCTGGGTCGACCAGGGCGTGCCGTACAGCATGAGCCGCTACTGGTCGGACGGCTACCGCCAGGACTGCTCCGGCTTCGTCTCGATGGCCTGGGGCCTGGGCAGCAGTCAGACCACCTGGACACTGCCCGACTTCGCCGAGCGGATCGGCAAGAACGACCTCCAGCCCGGCGACGTCCTCATCTACAACAACCCGGCCAACCCCCAGGCCGGCTCGCACGTGACGATCTTCGGCGGCTGGACCGACTCCTCCCGCACCAAGTACGTCGCCTACGAGCAGACCGGCCCCGCCACCAAGAAGCGCTCCACCCCGTACGCGTACTGGAACAACTCCGGCGGCTACGTCCCGTACCGCTACACCGGCCTGTCCGCCGGCGGCAACGGCGGCGGCGGCACCTCCTCGACCGCCTTCCCCGGCACCGCCAAGTTCGGCCCCGGCGCCAACAACGCGTACGTCACCGAGCTCGGCCAACTGCTGGTGCGGCGCGGCGGCGCCGCGTTCTACTCCGAGGGCCCCGGCCCGCGCTGGGGCGAGGCCGACCGCAGGGCCACCCAGGCCTTCCAGCAGGCCCAGGGCTGGCGCGGCAACGAGGCCGACGGCATCCCCGGCAAGGACACCTGGGACTACCTGGTCAACGGCAAGGGCCGCGACATCGGCGGCGGGAGCGGCACCCCGCTGCCGCCCCCGCCGCCCACCACCGGCGGCTCGGCCTTCCCCGGTGCGCGGTACTTCGGCCCCGGCCAGAACAACGACCACGTCCGTCTGCTCGGCGAACAGCTGGTCCGCAAGGGCTTCGGCGGCTCGTACGGCGTCGGCCCCGGCCCGCGCTGGACGGAGAGCGACCGCCGCGCCGTCCAGGCCTTCCAGCAGGCCCAGGGCTGGCGCGGCGGCGAGGCCGACGGCTACCCGGGCCCCGACACCTGGCGCCGGCTCTTCTCCTGACGGCCCCGCCGGGGGGGGGGGTGCCCCCCGGGGACCCAACCCCACACCCCCCCCAACCCCCCCCGAAAAAAGCAACCCCCCCACCTGTTACCCAGGTGTGGCTGGGG
>NZ_JBHVJT010000049.1:62088-71118 GCF_042798815.1 Kitasatospora sp. NPDC057738
TTCTCAGAAGGCCGGGGGTGGGGGTGGTGGTGGGCCTGAGGGCACTCTGGGCCCGGACACTTGGCTCGTCTTCTCCCCCGGGTGGCCCACCCGGGGCGCGGTGCCCACCCGGGCACCGCGCCTCAGCGCCGCCCCGACATCCAGTGGAAGAGGCCCATCCCGACGCTGGTCGCCAGGTTGAAGCTGGACACCCCCGGCTGCATCGGCACCGCCACCAGGTGGTCGGCGCGCGCCTTGAGCTCCTCCGACACGCCGTGCCGCTCGGTGCCGAAGACCAGCAGCGCCTCGTCGGGGAACGGCACGTCCCGGATGTCCGCCCCCTCCGGATCCAGCACGTACAGGGGCCCGTCCGGCAGTTGCTCCGGATCCAGGCGCTCGACCGCGGTCGCGAAGTGCAGTCCCGCGCTGCCCCGCAGCACGTTCGGGTGCCACGGATCCAGGTCCCCGGTGGTCACCACCCCGGTGGCACCGAACCCCGCCGCCAGCCGGATCACCGCCCCGACGTTCCCCAGGTTGCGCGGATTCTCCAGCACCACCACCGGCGCCGCCCGCGGCCGACGGGCCAGCACCGCCCGGTTCGCCCGCGCACCGGGCCGCACCGCCGAAGCGGCCACCCCCGTCGGGTGCAACCGCGGCACCAGCCCCCGCAGCACGGCCTCCGGCACCTCCACCGCGAGCCCCTCCAATGCCGGCACCACATCCGGCGCCAGCTCACCCGCCAACAGCAGCAGAGCCGCCCGGTCGGCGGTCAGCACCCGCCGCACCTCGCCGCCGAACCGCAGCGCGTGCTTCAGCGCGTGGAACCCGTCCAGCAGCACCGTCCCCGGCTCCCGCTCGCCCGCCCGCCAGGCCCGCACCAGCTCGTCCTCGTCCATGGCGGTCACTCTGTCACCCGCCCCGGAACCGGCTCACCGGGCCGCCCGGCCGCGGCGATCACCTCGTCGAAGCCCAACGCCCGCCCCGGCGGTCCGTCCGGTTCGCCGGCCAACCCGGCCAGCGCGAGGTCCAGGTGCCGGTGGACCAGGGAGCCGTCCGCGTCCAGCGCCGCCAGCGCCCCCGGCAGCGGACGGGACACCCGGACGCAGAGCAGCACCAGGTCCCCCATCCCCACGTCGGGGCGCAGCCGCCCGGCCTCCCGCGCGGCCCGCAGCAGCCCCTCGACCGCCACGACGGTGCCCCGGCGAACCGCCACCAGCTCCTCGTCCACCACCAGGTGCTCCAACAGCACCACGATCGCCGCCCCCATCCGCAGATCGGCGGCGGCGTGCACGAAGCGGCGCAGCGCCAGGTACGGATCCGGCTCGGCCGCCCGCGCCTGCTCGGCGGCCTCGGTGAGCCGGGCCAGCAGGTCGGTGACCAGCTCGCGGACCAGCGCCTCCCGGTCGGGGAACCGCCGGTAGAGCGTGCCCGGGCCGACCCCGGCCCGCCGCACCACCGCGTCCAACGGGGCGTCCGGGCCCCGCTCCAGGAACACCTCGCAGGCGGCGTCCAGGATCCTGCGCCGGCTGCGCTCCGCGTCGGCCCTCATCCACAACTCCCTAACCGGAGAAAATCTCTCCCCCTATGCTAGCGTCACCAGAAGCGGAGAAAATTCCTCCGCCTTCTCGCCCTCTTCAAGGAGCGACGCCATGCAGCCCGGCCTCACCATCCGCACCGAGATCGACGGCACCCCCCACCCCCGGGAGGCCGTCCTCGCCTGGGAACTCGACCGCGCCCGCGCCGCCCTGCGCCTGCTCAAGCAGCGCCTCGGCGACGACCGGACGCGCGAACTGCTCACCCCCGACACCACCGCCGCCGACACCGCCCTGGCCGGCTGGGCCCGGGCCTCCGCCGGCCGCCGGCGCACCGCCGTCACCGAACTCACCGCCACCGGCATCGACGCCGACGCCTTCCTCACCTGGTGGCAGGCCCGCCTGCAGGACGGCGACCGTGCCGCCCTGCTCGCCGCCAACCCCGAGCACTACCTCGCCGACTCCACCGGCGAGCAGGTCGAGATCATCGAAACCATCGGCACCGGCCCGGCCCGCTTCTTCCTCCACTTCCACCACGACCTCCCCGGCGACGACACCTTCCCGGTCCGCATCGGCGGCACCGGCACCCTCGCCGACGGCACCGAGGTCCTCCACGTCCTCCACGAATTCGCCGACACCCCCGACGGCCTGCGCATCCGCCTCACCGTCCAGTTCCCGGAAGCCGCCCCCGACCTCCTCCCCACCGGCCACCAGTGGCACTTCGCCTGCGAGTTCACCAACTGGCTCCAAGCCGCCCACGCCGCCTGACCCCAACACCCCACCCCACCGAGAGGAGCACCCCCACCCCCCACCGCGAAAGGTGTCCCCCCACCCCCACCGAGAGGAGCACCCCCACACCGCGATCGGGCCCCTCCCTCCCCCGCGAGAGCGACGCGCTGCGGAAGGGGGCGGCGCAGGGGGTGGGTGCGGAGAGGGGCGTGACGGGTGATTTTCAGACTGCCAACGGTCTCCACGCCCCACCCCTCGGAGTGGGCAGTCTGAAAATCACCCAGCCCCCGGAGCACCCACCCCCGGAGCCGCCCCCGGCCCCCCACCCTCCCGAGAGCCCCCCTCCCGAAGACCACCCTCCCGAGAGCCCTCCCCCACAGAAGACCCCCGCAAGGCCCGCTCCAAATCCCGCAGAGCCTGCCCCACCAACCGCGTCCCCGCCCTCACCACATCCCGCTGCACCCCCGCCGGCGCCCCCGCCAGCCCCTCCTCCAACCACACCTGGGCGTCCCGCACCGCCCCGAACTCCACCGTCCGCCCCGTCAGCATCGCCCCCGCCGCGAGCGCCGTCGCCAGCCGCAGCTCCTCCGCGTACGCCCCCGCCCCCGGCACCGGCTCCGCGTCCCCCGCCGGCAGGTGGGCCTCCAGCAGCACCGCCGCCCGCCCGAGGGCCCCGACCGCCGCCCGGGCCCGGTCGATCTGGCGCCGGCTCACCCCGGCCAGCCCGGATTCGTGCCGCCCGGGTTCGGCGTCGGCCCGCTGCATCGCCTGGAACAGTTCGGAGCGCGCCTCCCGGGAGTCCAGCAGCGCGCTGCGCACCACCCGTCCGCGCGGCGCCGCCGGCTCCTCGTAGCAGGCGATCACCGCCGCCGCGTACCGTCCGGCGGCCGCCAGCCATTCGGCGAGCCGTTCGCCGAGCCGGGCGGTCTGCCAGGTCGGGAAGAGCGCGTACGTGACGAGTGCGATCGATCCGCCGAGCAGGGTGAGCCCGACCCGTTCGAAGGCCGTCACCAGCGGGTTGCCCTCCTGCAGTCCGAGCAGGAACACCACGTACGTGGAGATCCCGACCGTGGTGAGCGCGTACCCGGTGCGGAACGCCAGGTACGAACCGCCGATGCAGATCACCGCCAGCGCGGCCAGCACCCATTGCCCGGGGTGGGCGAGTTGCACCACGAGCGTCGAGACGGCGACTCCGACCACTGTTCCGGCCAGCCGGGCGACGCCCCTGCTGTAGGTCTGGGCGAAGTCCGGCCGCATCACCATCGCGGCGGTCATCGGCGCCCAGTACCCGTGGTGGAATCCGGCGAGCCGGGCCAGCAGGTAGGCGACGGTGACCACGCCGGCGAGCCGGACGGCGTGCTGGAAGATCGCCGAGCGCGGGTGCAGCTGCCGCCGCACGGCCCGTGCCGCGACCGGCAGCATCCGGGCGATGGTGGGCTTGCGCAGCGCCCCGCCGGCCCCGACGACGGGGGTGGTGATGGTGTCCTCGTCGTTGCGGTCTAGGGTGTCCGCGGCCTTCCGCAGCAGCCCGCCGAGCCGCCGGGCGGAGCGCCGGGCCGCGCCCTGGAGCCGCGGCCCGTCGTCGGAGCCGACCAGGGTGAGCGAGGGCGCGGAGCGGGGGAGCCGGACGGGGTCGCCGGTGCGGATCGCCCGGGCGAGGGCGTCCATGACCTCGGCGGCGGCGGCCAGCACTTCCCGGGCCCGGTCCCGGCCCGGTCCTTCTTCGGGGGCGCCGACCTTGGGGTCGGCGAGTGCGGCGAGGGTGGGCCGGATGCGCTCGGCGATGCCGCGCAGTCCGCGCAGCTCGGGCGGCCGGTGGCGGTCCTGCCAGGGGGTGAGGGCGGCGGCGTGGCGGGCCGTCATGAACGGCTCGGGGTCGACGTGCGCGGTCGGGTCCTGTCGCAACCGGCGGGCGTAGTCGGCGAGTTCGGCGTAGGTGTCGGCGAGGGCCTCCCGTTGGGCGGTCCAGCTGCCGATCGGCCAGACGGTGATGACGGTGGCCTGGGCGACTCCGCCCAGGGCGGCGACGAGCCCGTGGCCGAGCGCGGTGACCGTGCTGACCGGGAGTTGCACGACGATCAGCATCACCGAGACGGTGTTGGTGGCGACCACTCCGGCGGTGGGCCCGATCGCCCAGGCCAGTCCGGCGCCGAAGGCCCACACCGCGAGCAGCACCGGGAAGAGCCCGGGGACGCCGGCGGCCAGGTAGCCGAGGAAGGTGCTGATGCCGAGTCCGGCCCCGGCGGCGACGGCGAGGCTGGCCCGGGGCCGGAAGCTGCGCTGGAAGGTGGCCGAGCCGGCGATGAACGCGCCCATCGCGGCCGAGGTGGCGAGCGCGACCCCGCCGAGCGCGAGGGTGGGGAAGAGCACCAGCGCCACCGCGACGGCCCCGCGCACCGCCCGCTTGGGGTCGGTGAGCGCCCGGTCCAGGGTGAGTCCGGTCCGCGCGGTGTCACGAAGTGCGGCGAACCAGGACATAGCGACATCCTAGGCCGGATACCTCCGCCGGATCCGGCTCAGCCGCGCCGCCGCCCACAGCAGTGCCCCGGTCGGCAGGAACACCGCGTCCGCCGCGATCATCGCGAGCGAGAAGACCGGCAGCCCGAGCACGACCGCGATCCCCGCGTGCTCCAGCATCATGACGGCCAGCAGGCCGTTCTTGACCCGCCGGTTGAGCAGCGTGAACGGGAACGCCACCTGGAGGATCACGGTGCCGTAGGAGATCAGGAAGACCGGCAGCAGCGCCGAGCCGACCAGCGCGGACAGTCCCGGCCAGGGCGTGAAGTAGTCCAGGTGCAGCGGGTAGTACAGCGCGGTGCCGTCCTGCCAGCGTGAGCCCTGCACCTTGTACCAGCCGGCCGTGGCGTAGATCAGCACCACTTCGACGGCGATCACCAGCATCGCGCAGTTGTGCACCATGTTCGCCAGCGCGTCGAGGACCGCCCGCGGCTCGCCGTCCGGCCGCAGCCGGCCGAGCGTCCACCAGAGCCCGGCCGCCGTCCAGATCGCCCAGAACAACGGGGACCAGCCGAGGTACGGGAAGGCCCGGTCGGTCCAGGTCAGGGTGTCCCCGGCGAAGCCGCCGAACTGACAGGCCGCCAGGACGGCTCCGAGCACCGCCCAGAGCACCACTCTGGTCCGCCCGGGTCCTCGGCGCCGGGCGTCCAGCGACCAGACCTCGGCGCAGCGGGTGAAGACCAGGTAGACCGCCATCAGGTGGACGACGTTGTCGCCGCCGTCGCCGAGGAAGACGTCGCGGTTCTGCAGGGACAGCACGGTGACCAGGAACAGCACCGTGCTCGCCCTGGTCCGCCAGCCCAGCAGTACGGCCAGGGCGGCCAGCACGGCCAGGTGGTAGACCAGCTCGGACCAGAGCCGGCCGCCGAACCAGGGCAGCACGGTGAACGCCCCGTTGTCGGCCAGCAGCCGTTCGGCCAGCTCCGCCGACCAGGGGGAGAGGTCGCCGTACAGCACCCGCCGGTGCGGCCACTCGCGCAGCAGGTAGGCCAGCCAGACCAGTCCGAAGCCGATCCGCACCACCGCCGCCTGGTGGCGGCCGAGCACCCGTCCGGTGAACGCCTCGGCGGCCCGGCCGAGCGGGGCCCGCGGCCCGCGTGCCGCCCCCGCCGCCCCGGACTCCACCGGCCGCGCGGCCCCGGTCTGCCGGGGCACCCCGCCGTCCGGCCCCGCCCCGCCCGGTGCCGCCCCGTCGGGTGCCGCGGTCCGCACCGTCGCCTCGTTCATCCGAGCAGCCCCCGGTAGTCCTCGTCCGTCACCGGCCACCACGGCAGCTCCCGCACCCGGGGCGCCGCCGGCGCGGGCTCGCCGCTCCAGGACGGCGGCGGGACGGTGGCCGCGGTCGACCGGAACTGGATCTCCACGACCCGCCCGCCGTCCGCCTCCCGGCCGATCCGCTGCAGGGCGATCCGCTTGAGGTACTGCTCGGCGAGCCTGCCGCGCGGGGAGGCCGGGGTCTCGTCCTGCGGGTTGTGCGAGCCGTCGTAGAAGTCCCAGGCCCGGCGCAGCAGGTTCTGCTCGACGTGGCTGGGCGCCGGGTTGCCCCGTATCGCGGCGACGTCCTGGGCGGTCAGCCCGATCCAGTCGTGGGTGCGGGTGGACCCGTCGGGCGCGGCGGTGCGGATCCGGGCGTCCACGCTCACGTTCTGCTGGAGCGGGTTGGGCGCGAACAGCTTCCAGTTCTGCTCGAACTCCGGGTACACCACGCCGTCGAGTTCGTCCCGGTACTGCCGGGACACCGAGTTGGCGGGCGCGACGTGCAGGAACACCGCGGCGAGGAACAGCCCGGTGCCGCCGGCCAGCACCGACCCGGCGAAGCCGAGGACCAGCTGCGCGGGCCTGGACCAGGTCCTCCCGGCAGCCGGCCGGTCCGTCGTCTCGGTCATGGCCTCCCCCGACCGGTCGGCGGGCGCCACCGGCCCGGTGCCGGCGCGCTCGCGCGCGCCCATCCTGCCGCACGGCACGGGCGGCGGGTGCCGGGCCGTCAGAGGACGAAGGCCTCCTGGCCGGTGCTGCTCACCATCGGACGGCCCGCACCCTGCCAGGCGTGCATCCCGCCGTCCACGTTCACCGCGTCCCGGCCCTGCTGGACCAGGTACTGGACGACCTGCGCGGAGCGGCCGCCGACCCGGCAGAGCACGTACAGCTTCTCCTCCGGCAGCTCGCCGAGGCGGGCGATCACCTCGCCGATCGGGATGTGCAGGGCGCCGTCGACGTGGCCGGCGTCCCACTCGTCCTGCTCGCGCACGTCCAGCAGGGCGGCGTCGGCGGGCACGGCGGCGGCGTCGGCGGAGGGGATCTGCGGGAACATCGTGTGGCTCTCCTGGGATTCGCGGGGATGCGTGTCATTGTCGCCCACCGGCGCCGTGCCCCGGCCGCCGGAGGCCGGGCCGTCCGCCGGGGCCGGGCCGCCGAGCAGCCGTTCCAGCTCGGCCCGGCGCTCGGCGGCCTTGGCCAGCAGTTCCTCGGCGAGCTGTTCCAGCAGCCGGTCCGGGTCCTGCGGGGCCAGGGCGAGCAGCTGGCCCATCGGGGTCTGCTCCAGCCGGACCTGCTCGGTGGCGGTCTCGGTGATCTTGGCGGTCAGCCAGTCCAGCCGGCGGCGCAGCCAGTCCGCGCGGTCGGGCGCGTCGACGGCGGGCGCGGCCTGCGGCGCGGTGGACCACTCGGCGGCCAGGGCCCCCAGGGCGGTCGCGTCCCCGTACGCGTAGGCCTCGTTGACCCGGGCCAGGAAGGCGGCCCGGCGCTGCTGCTCGGCCGGGTCGGTGGTCAGGTCGGGGTGGGCGCGGCGGACCAGCTCGCGGTAGATCCGCTGGGCGTCCTTGCCGGGCCGCACCCGCTCGGGTGCGGCGGGCGGCGGGGCCGCCTCCCCGTCCTGGCCGGCCTGCTCGCGCACCGAGTCGAAGAGCGCGTCCAGGTCCGGCAGGTCCTCGACCTGCTGCCGTGCCTCGGCGGCCCGGCGCAGGTCCTCCGGCCGGCCGGTGCGGGCCGCGACGGCCTCGGCGACCAGCGCGTCCAGTTCGTCCAGCCGGGCGTACAGCGGGCCGAGCAGCTGGTGGTGGATCAGCGCGAAGTTGTCGATCTCGACCCGCAGCGTCTGGACGTCCACGTCCATGCTGAGCCAGGCGAGCTCGGCGGCGGCGACCCGCTCCTCCAGTGCCTGCTGCTCCGGGTCCGTCCAGCGGGCGGGGCTCTGCGCGCTCACTTGTCGCCTCTGTCTCGTCCGGCCGGCTGCGTCCTGCGGACCACCCGTACGGGCGGTCCGGCCTGCCACCCTACCGCCGTGGTCGCGGGCCCCGTCCGGGTGAACCGGGGGCACGAACCGGCGTGCGGCACACGACACGCAACCGATCCTGAGGAATCTCCCCGTTTCGGTGTCGAGCCCGGCCCGGTCCGTGCTTCGCTGGTATCCGCACAGCGTGCCTTCCTCCGGAGCGACGGCCGCCCCCGGGCGCGGCGGCCAGGCGGGAGCAGAGCGAATCCATGGTGGCCGAGTCCAACTCCACACCGCGGCCGGCGGGCGACGGAACCGCGCCGGGCGACCACCCGACGGGTGTGGCCGCCCTGGTCCGGCTCGTCCCCGTCCTGGTCGACCGGTCCGGCCGGATCGCCCAGTGGGGCCGGGCCGCCGAAGAACTCTTCGGCCACCGCGCCGAGGTCGCCCACGACCGCCCGGCCTCCGGCCTGCTGCCCGCCCTGGAACCCCGGGCGCGCGAACGCTGCTCCGTCCGCCGCCCCTGCGACGCGTTCGACACCCTCACCGAGCGGACCGCCGACGGCCGCCCCTGGGCCGGCCGGCTGACCGTCACCGACCGCGAGGAGCACCAGCGCGACGTGCTCTGGTGGGCCTACCCGCTGCCCGGCCCGGCCGGCGGACTGCTGGCGCTGGCCGCCGACGCCCGCCCGCTGCGCTCCACCGGGCCGCGGCTCGCGCTCGGCGAGCGGCTGCTCCCCTTCGCCGCCGCGCCCGGCGCCCGGGGCGGCTTCCACACCCTGACCGCGGCGCTCACCCCGGCCGGTCGGCCGGTGCCCGAGCCGCTGGCCCGGCTGCTGCCCGCCGGCCACCGCGCGGCGCTGCTGGCCGCGCTGGACCGGGGCGGACTGCCCGCCCTGCGGCTGGACCCGGCCACCGTGCTGCCGGTGCTGCCCGCCGACGCGCAGACCGGTACGGCGCACGCGGCCGCCGGCCTCGGCCGCCGCTACCCGACGCCCCAGCAGCGCGCCGCCCGGGTCGGCCCGCCGCCGCAGCCCGAACAGGGCGCGCCCGGCCGCCGGC